>MEDT01000062.1 GCA_001724175.1 Cytophagaceae bacterium SCN 52-12
CGAAATTTTCGTATATGTAGCCAATAAGCAGAAAGAAATCGAAGAGCTCCGCAGGATGGAGCAGTTCAGGCGGGAATTCCTGGCCGATGTTTCCCATGAGCTGAAGACCCCGGTCTTTTCGGCGCAGGGCTTTATCCATACCCTCCTGGAAGGGGCCATGGACGATGAGCAGGTAAGGGAACGGTTCCTGGTTAAAGCGGCCAAAAGCCTGGAGCGCCTCGATATCCTGGTGAAAGACCTGGTCAGCCTTTCCCAGCTGGAATCGGGCGAAACGACCATGGTTCCCGAAAAAGTCAATATGGCGGAGCTTACAGCGGAAATTTTCGAGCGGCTTGAAAAAATAGCGAAGCAGCGGGACGTGACGCTCAAAATAAAGCCGGAAAGGTTAACGTCCGTATGGGTCCTGGCTGACAAACAGCGTATCGACCAGGTGATGGTCAACCTCATCAGCAACGCCATCAAATACAACAACGACGGCGGGAAAGTGGTCGTCCTTTTTGAAGAAGACAAGAAGAATTTTACCATATCGGTCCGCGATAACGGCCCCGGCATATCGCAGGAGCATATTGCGAGGATTTTCGAACGTTTCTACAGGGTGGATAAAAGCCGCTCGAGGGACCTGGGCGGAACCGGTCTCGGGCTGGCCATTGTAAAGCACATCCTGAATGCCCACGGGACCACTATCACGGTGATGTCGCAGGTCGGGAAAGGAACGAACTTTTCGTTTAAGCTGCCGAAAGGATAGGTGTTAGGTATTAGGTATTAGGTGTTAGATGTTGGCAATCAGGTACCTTATACTTCCAACCTGACACCTCATACCTCCTAGAAAATTTTCGGGTTGTAGTTTTCCGGATAGCGCCCGACCTTGTCCTCGTAAAACGCCTGAATTTCCTGCATGACCTCTTCTTTGCTCCTGCCCTTATGCTGTACGACTTTAGCGATGCCGCCCTTCTTTTGCCGGTAATCCACATACCCCAGCAGAATAGGCACCTCGGCCTCAACGGCGATGTGGTAAAAACCTGTTTTCCATCTTTCCGTGTAAGCACGCGTACCTTCCGGGCTGTTAACAAGATACAGATCGGTCCTTTCCCGGAGAAGCTGCACCGCGTAGCCGGTCAGGTTGGAGCGCTGCGCCCTGTTGACCCCTATACCGCCCAAAGCCCTGATCACAAAGCCATACCAGGGCTTTGTCCAGCTGTCTTTTATAAAAAAGCGGACCGGAACACCCATCATCCAGAAAGCAGCTATGGCATAGTAAAAGTCCCAGTTTGAAGTATGCGGCGCTGCTATCAGCACGCATTTGCTGATGGCATGTACAGGTACATCGATGTCCAGCCTCCATCCGGCAATACCAAAAAGCAGGCGTCCTATTACGCTTTTAAATCTCATAGCAGGAAATGTTCTTCACAAAAAGCCGGGCATTCACTCTACCACAGCTTCATACAGCGTTTTTACTACAGACGACAGCAGCTCGTTAAAATCGCTGGTCCCGGGCACATTGCAGCCGTTGGTAATGGCCACGATCCCGAATTTTCTTTTCGGGTCGAAGAACATCATGCTGTAAAGCCCGTACGCCGAACCTGTATGCCCTTTCAATTCGAGGCCCTCGATCAGCTTGCCGGAAGTCAGGAGCGCCAGGCCATAGCCTCCGGTATGTTCTACCGGGGTTTGCATCAGCCTGGCGCTTTTCGCAGAAATGATCCTGCGGCGTTTATATTTTCCCATGTTCATGTGCATGGTCATATAGCGCGCTAGATCGGGTGCGGTAATCTTCATCCCGCCCGTAGGCGAGAAAACAGGGGTACTGCGGCCCATGACGTAGCTGCGTATTTCTTCGCTTCTGGGATGATAGGCCGCCGGCGAAGGGATCATTTTTCCCGCGGCGCGGTCATACTCGTATAAAGCTGCAAATCTGGTCTTATCGAGCGAATCAACGCAATAGCCGCCGTAAAGCCCCAGGGGCTCCAGGATATGATGCCTGATATACTGGTCAAACCGTTCTCCCGAAACCCGTTCGATGATGGTTCCGACCATGTTGAAATTGAGGTTGCAGTATTGATAGCCCGCCCCGGGGCGATAGCTGTTGTAGCATTTATACACGCTGTCATTCCCGGCGGGATCGATAACGTCCAGCGTGAAATAGCCCTGGCTGTCGTTGAGCCCCGAAGTATGGGAAAGGAGCATCTTCAGGGTAATCCTGTCTTCAGGATACGCCGGGTTCCTTACCCTGAACCCTATCAGTTCAGAGACATCGGCGTCGAGCCGGAGCTTGCCGCCTTCAGCGAGCTGCATAACGGCCGTAACGGAGAAGGATTTGGAAATCGATGCGATCCGGAAAAGGCTCTGCTGATCAAGGGCTTCTCCCGTTTCAAGATTTTTCTTCCCGAACGACGCGGAATAAGCTATTTCGCCCTTTTTTACCACGACAACACCCAGCCCGACCGCCTCGTACTTCTCCATGAGCGACTGCAGTGACCGGTCGACGGACTGCTGCGCAAAAAGAGGAAAAATACCTGACAGCAACACTATCGACAGGCGCAGGGAGCATTTCAGAAGGATTTTCATAAGACGACGGCGGTAATATTCTCTAAATATAGAGCTTCATTTTTAAAAAATGGCATTGGGATCCCCCGGTTGAAACCGGGGGCTAGTCAGGCCAGTCAATTGGCCGATGCTACGCATCTTTGGCACTTTATTCTCTCCCGAAGTGTTATATTTACAACGGCAACTTTTCAAAATACCATGAAGCGCATCATTCTTTTCCGTCGTTCCGTTTTACTCTCCGTGCTGACAGCTGCGCTTTGGGGCTGTGTGATCCCGATCAGCCAGAAAACATCTTTTCCCCTGGACGTTTTCTACGACAACGAGACGCCGGAACGGCCTTACTCCGAAATCCAGTGGCTGGAAATCAGCCGGGAAGATGCATTACGCTCCGCCCAGACAAAAAAAGAAGAAAAGAGAATGCTTGAGCGCGGCAACAACATAGAAGCCAAAAACCTGATGACCGCCCAGCTGGTCATGAAGGCGCAGACAATCGGGGCCGACGCGCTGGTAAATGTCAATTACCAATATTATACAGGCAAAGACTATGAAGGGTACAGCATGAGAGGGCTGGCCGTCAGGTACCGCGGCGACTAAACGTGCGGGCAAGTAAAACAAAAAACGCGTTGATCCTGTCCGGTCAGGCCTTTCTTTAGTTAGATTTGCACAAAAAGCAAACATCGTTTTGGATCTGCCCGACCAACTTCAACATATCCGTCAAAGTCTTTCAGGCATCTTTCCTGAGCTTTTTCTCGTTGTTTTTTTTCTTTTTGCGCTGGTTTACGAGCTCTTTCTTCACAAACAGGACCAGCCTAGCGATACCCGGCCGGCCATTCCTGCCTTTCATTTTTGCGGCGCGCTGATCTGGCTGGCGCTGCTGGTTTTCCAATGGTACGCCGGGGAGCGGGAAATGCTTTTCGGGCAAATGATCCGGCTGGACGACAAAAGTATTTTCTTCAGGATCCTGGTGGCGGTCGCCTGGCTGGTCACCCTGTTTCATACCAGGTTGCTCGGATATAAATTCCAGCCTGAAATTTACGCCCTGTTCGCAAGCGCCGTACTGGGAGCCAGCCTTCTTTGCATGGCTTCCAACCTGCTTACGCTTTATCTTTCGATCGAGCTGATCTCCCTGAGCTCCTACCTGCTGGTAAGCCTGTCGCCTTATCCGAAAGCTTCTGAAGGCGGTCTCAAATACCTGCTGTTCGGAGGCGTGAGCTCCGCCATTATGCTGTATGGCATCTCGCTGATCTACGGACTGACAGGGTCGCTCGATATCAGCCCGGAAGTCTGGGACTCGCTGTCAGAAGCGTCGCCGATGGTGCTTTATGTTACGGTATTGCTTACGCTCGGCGGGCTGCTCTTCAAGCTCTCGCTTATCCCTTTCCACATCTGGACGCCCGATACGTACGAAGCCGCTCCTACTCCTGTTGTTTCTTTTCTTTCTGCCGTCCCTAAAATCGCAGTTTTACTCGTGCTCTACCGTATGGTCGCCGCCTTACCCGCCGGTGTACTCCCCATCCTGGGCGGCATTGCCCTGATCAGCATGACCGCCGGCAACGTCGGGGCTTTATGGCAGACCAACGCAAGAAGGCTGATGGGCTATTCTACTATAGCCCAGGCCGGGTATCTCATTACGGGCATCGTCGCTTTTGGCAATACAGGATTTCATACCGCGGTATTCTACCTGGCTGCCTATGTATTGCTGTCGATGTCGGCCTTTTTACTGATAGACCGCTTTGCGCCGCAATCCGACGGCAGCTTCAGCCTGTTTAACGGCAGAGGTAATCAATGGATAGCCGGCGGGGTAGCCTTTACGATTGTGATGGTGGGCCTGGCAGGGTTCCCCCCTACTGCAGGCTTCACCGGGAAATGGCTGATTTTTTCTGCACTCTGGGAAAAATATGCGGCAAGCGGCGAAAAATGGATGTTCGCGCTCCTGGCGGGAGGGATCCTGAACGCCGCTGTATCGCTGGCCTATTACATGAAGCTTCCCTACCTGCTCTTTTTCAAAAGCGCAGCGCCGGAGCCCCTCTCCCAGCCCGCTCCGGGCTACAGGAAGTCCGACACGTTTGTGGCCGTTTCGATATTGATCCTGACCATTTTTCTGTTCTTCCGCCCGGAAGTGCTCATGCAGGTCATTTCAAAGCTCTAGCGTCAGCTTTTGGACGGCGGGTTGGACGGGCGCACTTCTATTTTACTCGGCAGCGTCCGGGCAGGCATTTTAATCAGGTCAGATACGATCTGGCCGATGTCTTCAGGCTGTATCTTCCAGGCGTCCTTCGCCGTAGGTTCCCGGTCGTTAAACCAGGTAGCCACAGATCCGGGCATGATGGTCGTGACCTTTATCCCCTGCACGCGGAGGTCGAGCATCAGCGCCTGCGTAAAACCCACCAGTCCCCATTTGCTGGCGTTATAGGCCGTACCGTTGGCAAAGAAGTTGGTCCCGGCAAGGCTGGAAATCGTGATAAAATAGCCGCTTGTTTCTTTGAGCGGCTCAAGCACGCTTTTGATCGTATTGAATACGCCTGTCAGGTTGATGTCGATCGTTTCGTGCCACATTTCAGGCGTAAGATCCTGGATCGGCGCGAAATGGCCTATTCCTGCATTGGCAATCACGTAATCGAGCCGCCCCCATTTGACGAGCAGCAGGTCTACCGCTCTCTGCTGCGCCTCCAGGTTCCTGACGTCGGCTTCTATCCCGATGGCGAAGCCCTCCCGTATCTGGTTGAGCGATGCGGCCGCCTGGTCGGCGCTTTTCTGTACCCGGCTGGTAACCGCTACTTTAATACCATCCTTTATGAGGGCTTCCGCGATTCCATAACCGATTCCCTTTGACCCGCCGGTTATCAGCGCAACTCTTCCTATGGTGCTCATCTGGCTTTTCGTTTGGTTTACGTTGGTCTTGTCATTTTGATTGCTACCCCTAAATTAGTCAATCTCCTGCTTTTGTATCTACCTTTAGCGACATCCATAGCATATCTGCCGTCGAAAAGACCTATCTTGCAACGACAACTACTATGGAGCAGTATCTCTTACGAATCAGGGAAATCATTCCCAGGGCAGGCGACAATATAACCCTTACGCTGGAGCCGGCGGCCGGCAAAGCTCCTGCCTACAAAGCCGGCCAGTTCATCACGCTTTCATTCCTTTTCGGAAGCCGGGAAGTAAGGAGATCCTATTCTTTCAGCAGCTCTCCCGACGTCGACGAGCCGATGAGCATTACGATCAAGAGAGTTGACAACGGCGAGATTTCCCGGCTGCTTCACCATCGTACCGGCAAGGGCGACCTGCTGACGGCGCTTGAGCCTCAGGGTCTGTTTACCTATGAGCCCGACCCTCTGAAATTCCGGACCGTTTTTCTTTTTGCCGCCGGAATAGGCATAACCCCGCTTTTCTCGATCATGAAAACCGCCCTCGTCGCCGAGGAAAACTCCAGGATCGTACTGATTTTCAGCAACAGCTCACCGGAAAAAGCCCCTTTCACGGAAGAGATCAGCCGGTGGAAAGCGGATTACCCTGACCGGCTTACGGTCGTATGGCTCTTCAGCAACAATAAAAACCTGCTCAGGGCGAGGCTGAACCGCTTCAATCTTGAAGATTTTGTCAAAAAATACCTTGTTTACGACAGGCAGGATGCGCTTTTCTACTCCTGCGGGCCGGTCACTTACATGGACCTGTGCCGGATCACACTCCTGGGGATGGGCTTTGAAGCCCGCCAGATCAAAAGAGAAACGTTTCTTCCACCCGAAAACGAAGAGGACGATGACGACGAAACCGAAAAAGTAGTAGACACCACTTCTTATCCCGTACAGATCCGCTTCAACCGGCAGGTCTATGACCTGGTCGTCCCCTATGACCACAGCATCCTCGACGAGGCGCTGAAAAACGGGATCAGGCTGCCGTATAGCTGCCGGTCGGGCATGTGCAGCACCTGTATTGCAAAATGTACGGCCGGCGGCGTCAGGATGGACTATAACGAAGTTTTGACCGAAAAAGACATCGCCTCGGGCAGCGTGCTGGTGTGCACCGGGCACCCGACCCAGGCCGGAACGGTCATTTCCTATGAAGGGGTTTAGGTAGGTATGTTATAACCTTGACAGTCGCAGGCAACACATCATCACATCGCCACATTATCACATCACCTCATTTCACTACAACAAACCTTGCGTCCGCAGTTGATCTCCCATGGCTGACTTTCAAAATATACAACCCCGGGAGAAGCCCTTCCGTATCCAGAGCAATGCTGTTGACTCCCTGGAAGGTCCTTTCTTTCTTTCCGGAAACCATTAACCCCGCCAGGTTATAGACCCGGACTTCGACATATCCTTCCGACGGGATAAAAAGATCAGCCGAAACAGTACGGACAGCCGGACTCGGGTAGACTTTTAAAAGAAGCTTTCCTGGATTGTACATCGCCGAAACAATTTTACTATAGGTAAAGCTCCCGTCCTTGTCTACCATTTTGAGACGGTAATAATTCAACCCCGGGAGCGGTTCGGCATCCGTCCACCGGTATGTGTTGCCTGGCCCCTTTTCTTCTAAAGAAACCGTCCCAAGCGTGGTTTTCTGCCTGTCGTTACCGATGCGCTCGATCTCGAAATGGCTGCCGTCAACCTGCCCTGCAACCTGCCAGTCCAGCCGAATGGCCCTTTCGTCCAGCTCAGCCCGGAAGTAGGTAAGACTGACAGGCAGCGCATCTCCTACTATCGTGAATGTCCATTTTCTGAAATCGGAAGCATTCAGCCAGCCTTGTATCCCGTTGTTGCTGTATTCCCGGAAATCGATTTGGTCGACAGAAGCGTTGTCATTACCGGATTTGTCTTTATTCTGCACTCCGAACTCCCCGTTCCGGCTTGCAATTGCATATTTCCCCACGGACGTTTGTGTAATCCGCCATTGCTGGCGCTGGTCGTCCGGATCGCCGGCCGAAAGCGTGAGCTGCATCCCGGAATTGTTGCCGCCGGTCAGCGCCATATTCCTCCCGGTATTGTAAATCTGGTAAAAGCCATTGGAAAGCGGCCTGATCTGCCATAAAAAGTCGGATGTCTCTGCAAAAGTCTTTTGAAGACGTTCATCAGATCTTTTTTTATGCAGGTACACGCTCCAGAAAGCATCCGGATTACCTGTTATCTCACATCCCAGGTACCAGTTAACCAGCGATTGCAGGTCTACCCGCTCGAGATACCCTCCCGGCCCGTCGGCGGGATTACCGGAAAATAAGCGGGATTCAAAGCCGTTAATATCGGCCAGGATGTCGTTGATCCTGGCCTGGTCCTGCGGCGATTTGAGGTCGGGGTATTTGATGGAAGCTTTAAGCCCCTGGTTGGTCGTTATGTAAAAATCTTCCTGATCGGCAACCACGTTGAGCTCAGCCAGGTAAGCGCCCGGCACATCTTCATCCTGTCCTTCTTCGATGTCGATCCTGTTTTCCCGTACTTCCATATGGTCTGTCAACAGGTAAGAGCCCTGGTAGTCACCGTTCAGGATCACATCCACAAATCGGAAAGGGCTCGCATAGGGCATTTGCAGGTATCGCGACACTTCCAGTCCGACGGCATTCCTGATCAGCGTCTTATCGGCATAGTTAGCCAGCAAAACCCAGTTTTTTGCTGTCGCAGGCATTCCCAGGAGACTGCCTGCCACGTCCAGGTTGATGCGATACGGCTTTTTAGCCATGTTCCAGGTAGAATTCCCGCGGCCGCGTATCCGGATGCTGCCGTTATACAGCTCCTCCGGCGTGCCCTGGTCCCGCACTACCCGCAGCGACCCGTTTACATAATTGTCCTTACTCTCAACCGGCATGCTGGTCGTAATGCAAAAGGTCGGCAGCGTGCTCCTCGGCGTGCAGGTCTGCCCGGTTGCCCGGTCAAAACAGGCAAGAACAACCAGAAAGATAACGAAGGAAACGGAAGTCCTCATAAAGCAATAGAAGTTAAGAGGTTAGAAAGCATGTCGGCACAGAGGCGCAGCAATATTAAGACAATATTATTTTTTACCGGGACCAATCACTAAATAAGCGGATAAAAAGGCGTATCAAAGCTTTCTTTTTAACGACTCGTCACTTTCCCGGGCTTAAACGGCAGGATTGAATAACTTTGGGCATCTCTGTTTCATCATCATCCAATACACGTTCATGCCGTTCAAAAAAATGCTGTTTACATGCCTGATCTGGGTGCTTGCTTCCGATGCTGCATTCAGCTGGGGCCTTCTCGGACACCGGATTGTCGGGGAGATCGCCGGGCGTCACCTTTCTGCAAAGGCAAAACGGGAAATAAAAAAGATCCTGGGAAACGAAACCCTGGCGATGTCCGCCAATTGGGCAGATTTTATCAAATCCGATACCTCGTACCGGTATCTGAACAGCTGGCACTATGTCAATTTCAGGCCGGGAATTTCCAAAGCCGAATTGCTTTCGCACCTGCAGCATGACACAACCGCCAATATCTACAACCGGCTGAATTTTCTTGTAAGCGAATTCAGGGAAAATAAAACACTCGACTCCGACCGGAAAAAGCTATACCTGAGGCTGATCGTCCACCTGGTAGGCGATATTCACCAGCCGATGCATGCCGGAAGGCCTGAGGACCTGGGCGGCAACCGGATCCCGCTGCACTGGTTCTACGAACCGAGCAACCTCCATAAGGTGTGGGATGAAGACCTCATCAACTATCAGCAGCTGAGCTATACAGAATATACGAATTCAATTGACTTTTCATCCAGGCAGCAAAGAAAGGAATGGCAGTCTACCGGGGCCGACGAGTGGCTGCTCGAGTCTTTCATGATCGCAGAACAGCTTTACGCAGGCGTCGGCAAGGGAGACAAGCTGAGGTATGAATACAATTTCATGCATATCGGCACCCTCAACGACCGCCTGCTGAAAGGGGGAGTGCGCCTGGCCGGCTTGCTGAATGAATTATTTTGACTTCATTCTTACCGGTTATATCGTGCTTTATGCTAATTTTGGTGCGTATCTGCAACTTGGCGCAAGTTGCCTGTATCTTCAGGATTTAACTCTCCGGGGCTGACTACCCGGAAACCGTCAGCAAAAGGTCCGCGACCTTTTTCCTGAAATCGTGACACGTTAACTCAATAGTACACATTAAACGTAATATGGCTGAAGTAATAAGAATGCCCAAAATGAGCGACACCATGGAGGAAGGTGTCATTGCGGAATGGCATAAAAAAGTTGGTGACACTGTAAAAGTTGGTGATATCCTTGCTGACGTAGAGACAGACAAGGCAACCATGGAACTTGAGTCATATGAAGAGGGTACCCTGTTATATATCGGTATAGAGAAGGGAGCGTCAGTACCCGTAGACGGCATCATAGCCGTTGTAGGGAAAGAGGGTGAAGATTACAAAGCCCTTCTTGAAGGCGGAAGCGCCCCTGCTCCGGCTGCCGGAACAGCGCCGCAGGAAAAAGAAGCTCCTGCTCCTGAAAAGGCTCCGTCCGCCCCTGCTGCCCAGGCTGCACCGGCCGCTTCTGTCAATGCCACCGTGATCCGCATGCCGAAAATGAGCGATACGATGGAAGAGGGCGTGCTGGTTTCATGGCAAAAGAAAGTCGGTGATAAAGTCAAATCGGGCGATATCCTGGCCGAGGTCGAAACAGACAAAGCCACAATGGAGCTGGAAGCCTACGACGAAGGCACGCTGCTATACCAGGGGGTAGAAGCCGGAACGGCCGTCCCGGTAGACGGTATCATTGCCGTGATCGGGGAAGAAGGCGCAGACTATAAAGCTTTACTGAATGACGGAGCTCCCAAAGCAGCTGCTTCGGAGCAAAAACCCGCAGAGGCTTCCGCCTCAGCCGCTCCTGCAAACGCCGGAAATACGGTGGATGCTGATTCGCCGGCGTCAGACGGCGACAGGCTGAAGGCCTCGCCCCTGGCTAAAAAGATAGCGGAAGAAAAAGGGATTGATATTAAAAAAGTTACAGGATCGGGCGAAAACGGCAGGATAGTAAAACGGGACATAGACAGCTTCGTCCCATCTGCGGCCGCTCCTGTCGAAACTGCGGCGCCTGCTGCCGCTCCTGCCAGGACTGCTGCTGCGCCGGCTCCGGCTGGCGGATACGAGGATCTCCCCGTGTCGCAGATGAGGAAAACCATAGCGCGCCGCCTGAGCGAGAGCCTGTTTACCGCTCCGCACTTCTATGTTACCATGGAGATCAATATGGACAAGGCCATGGCGCTGCGTCCCCAGCTGAATGAAGCCTCCGCTGCGAAGATCTCGTTCAACGATATGGTGGTGAAGGCCGCTGCGCTGGCGCTGAAACGCCATCCGGAAGTCAATTCCGCCTGGCTGGGCGATAAAATCCGTCGCTATCACTATGTCAACGTCGGAGTGGCCGTTGCGGTAGATGAAGGGTTGCTTGTGCCTGTGATCCGCGACGCCGACAAGAAAGGCCTTGCCGCTATCTCGGGTGAGGTAAAAGAGCTGGCCGGAAAAGCGAAGGACAAAAAATTACAGCCCGGCGACTGGGAGGGAAATACTTTCTCGGTTTCCAACCTCGGTATGTTCGGAGTCGATGAATTCACGGCCATCATCAACCCGCCGGATTCATGCATCCTGGCCGTTGGAGGCATCAAAAAGGTTGCCGCCTTTAAAGAAGACGGCTCGGTATACCCGGTCAATATCATGAAAGTGACGCTTTCTGCCGATCACCGAGTAGTAGACGGCGCCCTGGCGGCTTCTTTCCTGCAAACGCTGAAAGGATTGCTGGAAAACCCGTTCAGCATGCTGATCTGAGCAGAATTAGAAAATAACGCACGAAAACATCAGGGCGCGATCTTTTAAAAGATCGCGCCCTGATGTTTTTCGACATTAGCTCGCGCCTGTCGAAAAAAAATACGCCTCCCCTTCCATACCCATGATAAAACACTTGCATCCTGATTGCCGCGAAACGGCTACCTGAAAAAAAAGCAAAAAAACTTGCGAAACCACATAGTTGCACTTATATTTGCAACCATATATTTGCACAATGGAAGCAAGACGAGATATTTTTCAGGCAATCGCAGACCCGACAAGACGGGCGATCATCGCTTTAATTGCTTTGCAGGCAATGACTCCAAACGCCATAGCCGAACACTTTGATACAACCCGGCAGGCTGTATCCAAACATTTACGCATTTTGACAGAGTGCGAACTGGTACAACAGGAGCACAAAGGCAGAGAAATTTATTACCAGCTTGAAATTGACAAAATGAAAGAGATAGACAAATGGCTTGAACAATTCCGTAAAATCTGGGAAGACCGCTTTGATAACCTTGATAAGTTATTGGCAAAAATTCAACAGAAGTAGCATTATCATCACATCTTCAAAACCTGGACAAATTATTACTAACGCTAAAAAATAAATAAAATGAATCCGGCATTATTATTCGAATTTACGATCAACAGGGAAAACAACACAATTCACATCATACGTGAATTTGACGCCAACCTCGAATTGGTCTGGCAAGCATGGACGACGCCCGAATTACTCGACCAATGGTGGGGACCACAGCCGTGGAGAGCCGAAACGAAGACAATGGATTTTCGGGAAGGCGGCTTTTGGCTCTACGCTATGGTAAGCCCTGAGGGCGAAAAGCATTATAGCAAAGCCAATTTCACTTCTATTGTAAAAGAAAAGTCTTTTGCCTCAAAAGGCGGATTCAGCGATGAAAACGGTACGATAAATCCTGCGTTTCCTCAAAATTTATGGGAGAACAACTTTATCCCGTCAGGCAATAAGGTGCGGGTAGATATGCTCCTGACTTACGATACGCTTGCCGATCTTGAAAAAGAGATAGAGATGGGCTTTAAAGAAGGAATGACAATAGACTTCGACCAATTGGACAAGCTGTTACTGAGGTTAAAAAAGTAGAGCAGCAATGCACTGCAAAACAACACCGGGAAGCTGAAGCAGGAATTTCCGGGGAATCAAAAAGGCCGGCTCAAACGTGGAAAATGAGCCGGCCTTCTGATTATTGAACAAGTGCAGGTCAGAGCACCTGCCTGAGCAATGCTATTGCCTCATCGCTGTTCTTTTCCTCCGTAAGATCAAAGATGGAAGTTGACTTACCGTCGACGACGACGTTGACATTGCCGGTGATATCGGCCAGCTTATCGCCGAATGCCTCGCTGAGCTTCTTTCCGAAAGGAAAGGATGTAAAATCTTTTTCTCCGCCCGGCGCCGAGAAATCGGAATTATACCGGCGCAGCTCGACCAGCGCCTCGACAGGACCGGCCGAAAGGTGAACCCCGTTGGTACCCTGCCCTACTTCCGCAAGGCCAAGCTCCTCCTTATTATCAAGAAAGCTTCTCCTGATACTCCCGCCATCGGCATTTGCGGGATTGGTAGCGCCTATAAAGCGGCCCCGCGCTACCGGCCAGTCAAGGTCGCCCGACAGCGTCATGACCACGATGCATTTCCCTTCTTCGGTAAAATGCCTGAGCTGACGCGGGTGAAACCCGTTGATGACGTAGAGTGTCTCGTTGTCGACCTTCACTACTTCGGCGTATGTCCCTCCGGCCAGCTTTTTGTTCTCCAGGTTCTGCCAGATATAGTCAAGCGAAAATGCATTGAAAGCGGGATATTGCTCAATTACTTCCAGTCCGCCCAGCACTTTCAGCTCCGAGACATCAGCGCCGTAGATCTCGCGGAACTTTTCCTTAGCTCCTTCCGACATATTGCCCACCGCATCCTTTGCAATGCTGTTGATCACGCCATAATGCTGCGCGATTATGTTGTGGGCATCCAGGTATCTGGCAGACAATACGCTCGCATTATGGATTGTCAGGCCAAATTCCTCTATTTTCCCGAGAATGAGCGCAATCACCTTTTCGACGTTTACACCTCCTTTTTTATCGAGCACCTCGGGCTTGATAAAAAAAAGAAATTCATTCCTGCCGGTCTCTGCCGACGGGTCATTGTAGATCTCCTCTACCAAAATTTCCTGCCTTTCAGCCCTTTCAATTCCTTCTGAAATCGATCTTAATAAACTTTCCTTTGCTGTCATTTATATAATCTGATTATTTGCCTGATATCCGCTGTTGTCTCTTCTTCCTCCCGTTTTTCTTCAATACAGGCCGGAAAATTGACAAATATATTAAACTTAAAGGGACTGATAAAAGTATGATATAAAAAAAATACCATAAAGTGATTTTTGCCATCAGGTTCAGGCACATCTTCAAAATACTATTTTTTGTTTAATTTTACGGCGGTTATCCTCCCGATAAACACCGAAGCTATTGCAGGCTGATATTTTCGTATATTAATTGAATACAACAACAGGACACGATCTGGCCAAAGCCGCACATCTGCTCAATACAGGCGAGCTGGTAGCGATCCCTACCGAAACGGTATACGGCCTGGCTGCAAATGCCCTGGACCCGGACGCGGTTTTGAAGATTTTCGAAGCCAAAAAGAGACCGGGCTTCGACCCTTTGATCGTGCATGCCGGCTCTCTTGAGGCGATCCGTCATTTTGTCGAAGCCATTCCTCCCGCAGCGCTCCTGTTGGGCGAATCTTTCTGGCCGGGTCCCCTCACGATACTGCTCCGCAAAAAGCCGGTCATCCCCGACCTGGTCACTTCAGGTCTCGATACGGTGGCGGTGAGAATTCCGGCGCATCCGCTCACTGCGCAGCTGCTGGACATGCTTGATTTTCCGCTCGCAGCGCCCAGCGCCAATCTATTCGGGCAGGTAAGTCCTACCAGGGCCGCGCATGTAAAAGACCAACTGGCCGGAAAGGTGGCCTATATTCTCGACGGCGGCGATTGCAGCGTAGGACTGGAATCTACCATTGTAGGATTCCCCGAAAATGAGCTTCCCACTATCTACAGGCTGGGCGGAATACCCGTAGAGGAAATCGAGGCGGTGATCGGCAAGGTGGAGGTCCGTCCGCATTCTTCATCGAATCCGCAGGCCCCCGGCATGCTGAAAAGCCACTATGCGCCGCGAAAGCCGCTGTTTATCCGGGAGGAAGGGCAGGATTTGCCGGAAAACGCCTCTTACCTGCGCTTCAGCGATTATCTCCCCGGCATCCCGGCAAGCCGGCAGCTTGTACTTTCCAAAGAAAAGGACTTCAGAACAGCGGCCAGGAACCTGTTTGCGGCCCTGAGAGAGCTCGACAGCGCAGACACCTCTTCGATCATTGCGGAGCTGCTGCCCGACAAAGGCCTGGGCAGGGCAATTAACGACCGGCTGCGAAGAGCTTCCGTACGCGAATAAGATAAATAAAAAGCCTGCAGTGGAGCGCAGGCGCCTTCATATGCCGGCGGCCGCTTGCTCGGCGGCAACCTTTCTTTCTACCCAGAAAGTCGCAAAAGGAAGAAGCGAAGCTAAAAAATAAACGGCTGCCTTGCCGAAATCCCACTTCCTGGCAGACCAGTTCCATACCAGCAACAGGACGTAGGTGATAAAAAGTACGCCGTGTGCCATGCCTACGTAACGCACCATAGCCGGAGAATCGAAGAAATATTTGAGCGGCATTGCAATAAAAAGCAATACCAGGTAAGAAACCCCTTCCCAGAAGGCGGTCTTTTTAAACCAGTCGAGCATAATAAATTGTTTTGCGAGAGGTTTTTTGTTTCATGCAGAGCGCTGCAAATACAGTTAACCTTTCACAAAGATAGCCAAAAACCCGATCCTCAATACAGCACCCAGGTATCTTTACCGCCGCCTCCCTGCGAAGAGTTGACCACCAGCGAGCCCTTCCTGAGCGCTACCCTGGTCAGCCCTCCGGGTATGACATGTATTTCATTTCCATACAGGATGTAAGGCCTGAGGTCGACATGACGCCCTTCCGCGCCTTCGTCAAAAATACAGGGAACTCTCGACAGGGAGATCGTGGGCTGCGCGATATAGTTCCTCGGGTTCTCCCGGATCCGCTTCCTGAAAAGGTCGTGCTCTTCCCGCGTCGCTTTCGGACCGATCAGCATACCGTATCCGCCTGCCTCATTGGCCTCCTTTACGACCAGGTTCGCGATATTTTCCAGCACATACCGCTGGTCGTCGTCTTCCCCGCAAATGTAAGTCTGTACATTGGGGATGATCGGGTCCTCGCCGAGGTAATACCTGATGATCCTGGGGACGTAGGCGTATACCACCTTATCGTCGGCCACACCGGTTCCCGGCGCATTGGCCAGCGCCACCCTGCCCTTCCTGTATACATCGAAAATCCCCGGTATGCCCAGCAGGGATTCCGGGTTAAAGGCCAGCGGATCGATAAATGTGTCGTCGATGCGCCGGTAAATGACATCCACCACCTCGAATCCCTTGGTTGTGCGCATTTTCACATAGCCGCCGTCAACTACGAGATCGCGTGAATCGACCAGCTCCACGCCCATCTGCTGCGCAAGGTAGGAATGCTCGAAATAAGCGGAATTATAGATACCGGGCGTCAGCACGGCGACGGTCGGATCCGGCCTTTCCGCCAGCAGCTCGAGCATGGACAGCAATCGGGCCGGATAGTCGGATACCGGCTGCACACCGGTCCGGGCGAGTATATCCGGGAATATCTGCTTCGACAGCTCCCTGTTTTCCAGCATATACGATACGCCCGACGGGCAACGGAGATTGTCTTCGAGCACCATCATCTGGCCGTCGTCTCCGCGGATCAGGTCGGTACCCGTGATATGGCACCAGATGCCTTTCGGCGGGGTCAGTCCCAGGCATGGTCTGAGGAAAGACTTGCTCGACTCGATCAGTTCCCTGGGCACAACTTTATCCTTCAGGATTTTCTGATCGTTATAGACATCATGCAAAAACAGGTTCAGGGCTTCAATTCTCTGCTTCAGGCCTTTTTCCAGGCGCTGCCACTCGTTGCCGGGCAGGACCCTGGGCAGGATATCGAAGGGCATGGTACGTTCCGTTCCTTCACCTTCCGAATAGACATTGAAAGTAATGCCCATCGCCAGCATGGCCCGCTCGGCCGCGATCTGCCTGTTGGAAAGCTCCTCCAGGGTCAGCTCCTGGAAAGCCTCCTTAAGGTAGGCATAGCCCTCGCGGGTTTCGCCTGAATGGTGGAACATTTCATCAAAGAAATTCTCGATGTTGTAACCGGAAAATGAAAATCTGTCAGCCATAGATACAATTATTCTTTATCATCGCCATCCCGGCAAACAATATATGGTTAAATACATATCTCGCAAAATCTTATAAAGAAATTCTTCCACCATTTACATCAAATGGCGTAGAAGATAATGGGCCAAAGAGTTTTTAAAATTCCGGAAACTAATGACTACATTTGACAGCTCAGAAGATCTCAATTACGGCATCCCGCTATGATCCGCTTTAGACACGGCTTGTTTCTTTGCCTGGTCCTGACCGCCGCGCCGGTAGCCGGCCAATATTTGCAGGGGACTGCCTTGGGTAATTATGCCGGCACTAATTCACTCTATCACAACCCGGCTTTCGTGGCCGATTCCAGGTACAGCGTCTTCGCCAACCTGGCAGGCTTTAATTACTACCTGGGCAACAATCACGTGAAATGGGACGCCCCCTACTCCTTTATGTCGTTCGTCACCAACTCGGTCCCTGACGAGTACCGCAACGAAAAAGGTAAAATAGTTTTTCCCAGGCGCTACCTGGAGCAACGGCTGAACGGGAACCTGAAATACCTCAATACCGGTGCAGACATCAGGCTTCCTTCATTGATGATATCCCTGAAAGGCGGAAAATACGGTTTGAGCTTCAACACGAGGACAAGGGCGCTCATGAACCTCAGCCAAACCAGCGAGCCGCTCGCCCGCCTGATCAGGGGAAGCACCCAGGATACGACCCTTCACGGAGAGCGCTACGAGGGACAGAAAGGGAAAATGGCGGTTAACGCCTTTGCCGAATATTCGGTTACTTTCGGCGGCGTGATCATAGACGACGAAACCGATTTTTTTAAAGCAGGCCTGACTGTCAAGCGTATTATCGGCATTTCACAGAACCGCATCAACATCGAACGGGCCGATTACACGCTCATCCCCGATCCGGAATGGGGCAACCAGCGGTATATGGTCTCGGCCAGCTCGATGGACGGCACCACGCATTACACCACCGACGACGGGGTAGCCAGCGCTTCGCTGCATCCGGACTGGTGGCTCACCGGAAAGTCGGCGCCCGGGAGCGGCTGGGGGATCGACCTGGGGGCAGTGTACGAATACCGTCCCGATATCCGGAGCTTTCATAATTTCGGAAACCCGGGCAGCCCGCGCAGGGATCCCAGCCAGAACAAGTACCTCTACCGGGTAGCGGTATCGCTTACCGACATCGGCTTTCTCAACTTCCACAACACCTACTATAACTACAGCCAGACCGCCCTGAACGTGCGAGGCAATCTCAACTACAACAGCTTTAACCCCTGGAACGGGATTGACAATTTCTACAGAGCCCTGGAAACTACGCTGAGCGTACCTTCAGGCACCCCGGCGAAATTCAAGACCGTGCTTCCCATGGCATTCCAGGCCAGCATCGACTACAATTACAGCCGGAATTTTTATATCAATACGCTGTTTGCATCACCCCTTACCCGTTCGAAATCCGGGAACATGCGGGCCGAATCGCTGCTATCGGTTACGCCCCGGTACGAACATCGCTGGTATGAAATATCCATGCCTGTGTCCATCATGAACCACTACAGATCGTTCGGCATCGGGCTGGCAGGAAGGGCCGGGCCGCTGTGGTTCGGAACCGATCACCTCACCGGCCTTTTAAACATAGGCAAGCCCAAGGCGCTTTCTTTTTATGCCGGCCTTTCAATGGGAATTTACCGGAAAGCGATCAGCGACGAAATTCCATGCTGGCCCCCCAGGGAAGGTTTCTTCCGGCGTGTGTTCGGCGGCAAGTAGCCGTTTGTGCCGATCTGTTAAAGTTTACATACCTAAAACAACTATCTGAACGTTTTCCTAACGTTATTTGCAACCTGAATTTATAGGAAAAACGAAGGGGGCATTCCCTTCAACTCTGTGACTATGGAGCGTATTTACGCGTATTGGAAATCGTTCACTTCGTTTATCTCCCAAAGTCTGAAGCTATTGCGGACGAAGGTAAAAGCAGGCCTCGTCCACGTTCTGAAATTGATCCTGAAAGGGAAGTACGACCCGGCCAGGAATACTTACTTCCGGTATCGAAGGCAGGTCGGCAGGTGGACAGACAGCCTCTTTGATAAGCAGTCAAAATACTACCGGCCCGTTATACGCATCTGGCAGCTCTTTTCGGCGGGTATTTTATTTTTCCTCGTCTATATTTTCTGCGTAGAAACCAACTTCCTGTGGCTCATGGGACGGATGCCGAGCATCGATGACCTCCAAAACCCGAAAGTCGCCCAATCTTCTGAAATATATACGGCCGACGGCGTGCTGCTTCGCCGGTTTTACACCGAAAACAGGACGCCTGTCAGCTACGAGGACCTGTCGCCGGTACTCATCAAAGCGCTTATTGCGACGGAAGACATCCGGTTTCACGCCCACTCGGGGGTCGATCCCCGCGCAATGGGATCGGTAGCGCTTTCACTCCTGTCGGGCAACTCCGAACGCGGGGGCGGCAGCACGCTCACCCAGCAGCTGGCCAAAAAGCTGTTCAGAACGCGGAGACAGGAAGGAAGAGGACTTTTAGGGCACATACCCGGGATCTCGACGGTAGTCTATAAAACCAAGGAATGGCTGACTGCCATTAAGCTTGAAAGAAATTTCACAAAGGAAGAAATCATAACGCTGTATTTCAATACAGTCGACTACGGCCAGAATACATACGGCATCAAAACGGCCGCCAAGACCTACTTCAGCAAGGAGCCTTCCGAGCTGACGGCCGAGGAAGCCGCAGTGCTTGTAGGCCTGCAGAAGGCCACTACGACCTACAATCCCATCAGGAACCCCAAACGATCGAAAGAGCGGCGCGACGTGGTGCTGGCTCAGATGGACAAATACGGCTTCCTGCCTGAAAATTCGCTTGATTCCCTGACAGGGCTGCCGCTCACGCTGAAGACAAATTTCGAGGTAGCCTTTGACGATTCCTATGCCAGCTACTTTATGCCGTCGGTTATCAGGGAAGTCGAAAAATGGGGCGAGGAAAATGATTATGATCTTTATACGGACGGGCTAAAAATCTATACCACTATCGATTCGCGGCTACAGGCATACGCAGAAGAAGCCATGGTCGAGCGGATGAGGTTCCTGCAACGTGTTTTCGAAGAGCACTGGCGCGGCCAGAATCCCTGGGTCGACGACAACGGAAAGGAAATCGAAGGCTTTCTCCTGGACGCCATGAAACGGACCCGGCGATATGCCTCGCTTCAGAAAAAATTCAACGGGAATACCGACTCGGTCATGGTATACCTCAATAAGCGGGATACGATGACGGTATACGACTGGAAAACCGGAGAAAGACGAAAGGAATTCTGGAGCGCTCTCGATTCGCTTGCCTATTACAAACGGATTCTCAGGGCCGGCATCATGTCCATGAATCCGTATACGGGGCACATTAAAGCCTGGGTGGGCGGCATGAACCACGAGTTTTTCAAGTATGACCACGTCAGGCAGGGCAGACGACAGCCCGGGTCTACATTCAAGCCGTTTGTATATGCCACGGCAATAGACGACACGACATTCAACATGAGCCCGTGCGACCGGATGCCGGATCAGCCTTTTCAGAAGGAGCTTGAAAGCGGTCCTGACGGGAAAAAGAACTATTGGCGTCCCAGGAACTCGGCCGGCTACTTTACCTACGCGAACCTGACGCTGAGGAGGGCCATGGCACAGTCGGTCAATTCAGTAGCGGCCGCGCTGACGGATAAAGTCGGCCCGGAGAACGTAGTGCGCTACGCAAAAAAGCTGGGCATTAACAGTCCGCTGGCCCCGGTACCGTCCATCGGGCTGGGCACCAGCGACGTATCGCTTTATGAAATGGTGGGCGCCTACAGCAGCTTCGTCAACCAGGGACGGTTTACGACCCCTGTGCTGGTCATGCGGATTGAAGACCGGAGCGGCAACGTGCTGCACGAATTCATCCCCGAGTCGCATCAGGCGCTGAGGCCCGAATCCGCCTTCCTGATGGTGCATATGCTGAAAGGCGGAGTGGAAGAACCGGGCGGTACATCAAGGGCGCTATGGGCATTTGACGTATTTCGCAACAGGAATGAAATAGGCGGGAAAACAGGGACGACCTCCAATAACTCCGACGGCTGGTATATTTCCGTTACCCGCGACCTGGTCACAGGAGCATGGGTAGGCGGAGAAGACAGGAGCATCCATTTCCGGACCACGCAGTTGGGAGAAGGATCTAAAACTGCATTGCCGATCGTCGGGCGCTTCCTCGAAAAGACTTACCGGGATAAAACTACCGGGATAGAGCCAGGGCCCTTCCCGGTTCCTACTTTCAAGGTATCAAAAGATTACAAAAGCTGTCTTTATTACGAAACTGAAGAAACAGCTGCAGACTCAACTCAAACTACCGAAAATCCTTCCGAAGAATTGGAAATCGGGCCGCCGCCGCCCCCAGCTCCCTGATCGCATGATTACCCGCTATACCACTTTAATCGTCAGGTATTTATCTACCCATCTATGGCCATGCCTGCTTTGGACCCTGCTGATGCTTGCAGCTTGCCTGATGCCGCCTTCCGGCCTGCCGAAAACGCCTGTTATACCCGGGCTCGATAAGATCGTCCATATTGCCCTGTTTGCAGTCTGGGCGTTTCTCTTTACCGGGTATGCGCGCAGCAGCGGCGCTGTCGCGCTGCTGGCCGGGCTTGCATTGGGCGCAGGCATAGAGTTCCTGCAGGAAGCCTCGGCCATGGGCAGGTCATTTGAATGGTGGGACGTCGCGGCAGACCTGGCAGGCGTGCTGTCGGGCTACCTGATCCGTGCACGCGTCATACCGGCGCTCCTGCCTGATACCGGAAAAATAACGGAGGATTAACCGGGAGTCTGTCCGGCCCTGGCCGTCCACTCCACCATCCTGCTCCCGGCTTTGACTGAAGCGCCTTCCGGCCCCACCTTCCGGCGAAGCGCCTCGTAATCGGAAAGCATGCGCGATCTGCCGGCGCCGCCCTTCGTGATTTTTTTCAGCTCGTTTACCAGCGACATCACATTAAAATCACCCTGGATCAGCTCCCTGACTATTTCCCTGTCCGCTATCAGGTTGACCAGCGAGATATACCTGACTTTTATCAGCATCCGGGCGATCTGATACGACACCGCGCTCGTGCGGTATACGACTACTTCCGGCACGTTCAGCAAAGCGGTTTCAAGAGTGGCGGTCCCGGAGGTCACAAGGGCGGCTTCTGCAAGATGGAGGATGTCGTACGTACGGTCGAAAATCACTTTTATCCCCGACAGCCTTTCATATGGCTCATATAGCCCCCGGTCGAGGTTGCTCACGCCCGCAATCACAAACTGATATTCCGGAAAATAAACGTGCGCCGAAACCATCGTCTTCAACATTCCTTCGAGCTCCTGCTTCCGGCTTCCGGGCAATATGGCGATAACGTGCTTTCCGGAAAGGCCGTGCAGCGCCCCGAAATTTTCCTCCGGCCGGAATGCAGCGATAGCATCCATGAGCGGGTTGCCGACATATTCCACTTCATAGCCGAACTTCCTGTAAAAATCTACTTCGAAAGGAAAAATAACGAACATCCGGTCGACTACCCGGCGGATGGTCAGCGCCCTTTTCTCATTCCAGGCCCACACTTTGGGAGAAATATAGTATAGCACCGGTATACCGTGCTTTTTTGCGAATGCTGCAATCCGGAGATTAAACCCGGGATAGTCGATCAATACGACGGCATCAGGGCGGAAAGCAAGCAGGTCTTCCCTGCACAGCCTGAGGAGCGCTCTGATTGTCAATATATTGCGTGCTACTTCCAGGAACCCCATGAAAGCGGTATCCCTGTAATGCTTCACCAGCTCCATCCCTTCGGCAGCCATCATGTCTCCCCCCCACCCTCTTATTTCCGCGCCGGGATCTTTTGCACGAATGCCTTTCATCAGGTTGGCTCCATGAAGATCGCCGGACCGTTCCCCGGCAATTAGGTAGTATTTCATCTGTGTTAAAGGTTTTAGGTGTTAGCTGTCAGGTGTTAGCCGTGCCCCTAAAACCTGACACCCGATACCTAATACCATAAAAAAACCGTCAGCCTTCGCCGTAGTACTCCACAAAGTTTTTCGGCGTTTCTATCAGTTTAATATAGTGCAGCCGGGCATTCGGAGCAGCCTTTTCTATGGCCGGCTTAAGCAGCTTCCAGATCTCTGTCACGAAAACTTCGCACGATGCCATCTTTCCTTCCATAAAATCGACATCGATGTTCAGGTTGCGGTGATCGACCTTCTCTACGACCTCCACCCTGATAATATCGCCGAGCACCTTAAGGTCGATCACGAAACCGGTTTCAGGATCCGGATCCCCTTTTACGGTTACGATCAGCTCGAAGTTATGACCATGATAATATGGATTGGCGCAAGGCCCGAAAACTTCCCTGTTCTTCTCAGCGCTCCAATTGCTGTTATAAAGCCGGTGCGCTGCGTTAAAATGTTCCTTTCTGCTAACGTAAATCATTTGGCTGTGAATGGGGGAAAATCCCATCGGTACTTACTGCCTGCAAAAATAGGTGTTAACTTTACAACCAGCAACTTTAAAAATATCATATGAACCATCATCAGAAAACCTTACCGGCCGACAGACAGGAAGCGCTTTTCGGTATCCTGAAAGCACGCTTCAGTAAAAACAAAAACCGTCACAAGGACATCCCCTGGGAGAAGGTGCAGGAAAAGCTGGAAGCCAATCCGGAGAAAGTATGGTCGCTCAACGAAATGGAAGAGACCGGCGGAGAGCCGGATGTAGTAGGCTATGATGCCGCTACGGACGAATATATTTTTTATGACTGCTCTGCGGAAAGTCCCAAAGGGCGGAGAAGCATCTGCTACGATCGGGAAGCCCTCGACGCCAGGAAAACCCATAAACCCGTCAATTCGGCACTGGATATGGCTGCGGAAATGGGGGTTGAAATGCTGAATGAAAAAGAATACCGCGAACTGCAGTCGCTGGGGAACTTCGATGCCAAGACTTCGAGCTGGCTGCTGACTCCGCCCGCCATCAGGAAGCTGGGCGGCGCGATATTCGGTGATTTCCGGTTCGGGCAGGTCTTTATATACCACAACGGCGCCGACTCCTACTACGGCGCGAGGGGATTCAGGGCTTCGCTCAGGATTTGATGTAAATCCTTAAAGTAAAATGCGCGCATGTTCGTCTGCCTGTATATACGAAAACGACATGAACCATTCAATGACCTTATCGATGCCTGAAAAGAGGTCGTTCAGCCTGCCGGAAACCGTCAAAAAGTACGGGATGCAACTGCTCGGTTTCATCAGGGGCAGGGTAAAGGTGGTGGAAGACGCGGAAGATATCCTGCAGGATGTCTGGTACCAGCTGGGAAGCCTGACCGACCCCGAAGAGATTGAAAGCATCAGCGGCTGGCTGTACAGGGTAGCGCGCAATAAAATTACGGACCGGTACCGGAAACAGAAAAACGAGCTGCTCGACGATCTGTTTTACGACGATGAAGAGGGAGAATTCAGCTTTGGGGACATCCTGCTGGCAGACGACAGCAACAACCCGGAGCTGTCCTTTTTTAAAGAGGTGTTCTGGAAGACTTTCCGGGAGGCGCTCGATGAGCTCCCTGAAAAGCAGCGCATCGTTTTTATAGGAAATGAGCTGGAAAACAAAACTTTACAGGAAATTGCCGATGCCAGCGGAGAACCGCTCAAAACGATCATCAGCCGGAAAGGGTACGCCGTCAGGCATCTCCGGGAGCGCTTATCGGCTTTGTATGGTGATTTCCTGGAGTAGGTTTGGGAGTAGGTGGTAGGTAATAGGTAGTAGGTGTTAGGTAGTAGGACGCTATAGGGATTATAAAAAGCATCTGTATGAAACCAGATCAATTCAGTGGAAGGAAAAAATGGAAGGGGCTGTTCCTGCTCATCGTACCGGTTGTATTGGGAGCAGCCGGCTTTCTGGTCATGTCGCTGTGGAACGCCATTCTCCCGGAGCTGACGGGCCTCAAAGCCATCAGCTTCTGGCAGGCAGTCGGATTGTTTGTCCTGTGCAAGATCCTGTTCGGGAACTTCCGGGGCCCGGGCGGCGGCACACCGGGGAGAATGGGATTCGGCCCCGGCAGCGCCTGGGAAAGAATGAGAAACGCCACTCCCGAAGAACGGGAAGCCATCCGGGAGGAGTGGCGCCGGAGATGCAGGAAATAATACTTATTTCAGAAGGTTCCTGAAAGCCTTTATCCTGTGAAAAGTCAGGAAATTGGCGTCGTGGTTATTCCGCGCGCCTCCCATGCCGTCTTCTGCCGCTGTCCTGCAAAGCCAGATGATATCTTCGCTTTCGAACTGCCAGTCTACATACTGGAACCCGTGCCTTTCAACATCCGGGTGCTGTAAAAGAACTTTTACGATATCCCAGCTTTTCAGGTCGCGGGAAATTGCAAGCGCCATGGTATTCCGTATAGTTGCCGGATTCTTCCGGGGATAAAGCGTCTTTATATCTGAAGGAATATAGTTAACCAGGCTCCAGTAGGTCCGGGAAACGGGATCATACCGGATCGTGAATTTCTTGCTGCCCCCGGGAAAAGGCAGAAAGCCGGCCGACGGGTCGAAAGAAGCCGTTTTTCCTTCCCGGTCGATCCTGACTACCGCCGCTTTTTCCTCGGGCGTAGTCTTGTCATCCACTCTCAGGATGTTTACTATTCCCGAATCCGGGGCTACTACCGCGTTCCCCTCAAGCCACCCTGTAAAATTGCCGTCCAGGTAGGTCGAATCAAACGGCAGCATATTGCTGCTGAGCCAGCTGTCTGCCCTCAGGAGGTCGGCATCCACCGGGGCCGACATCATAAAGGTGCCGTACCGCCTGCCCCATTGCCTTACCGGCCCGTGCGCGGTTTCCATTGCCCGCCATAAACGGTTATTATATTCGATGACGGGAGTCGGCGCGCAGTGGTATTCACCCGCAAGCAGCAGGCCGTTTTCCCGGTTCACCGGCTTTGTCCACGTTTTCCCGCCGTCTTCCGATTTCCGGATCAGCAGCGTGCCGTGGTGCCTGTCCGGCCCGATCAGGTACAGGCTGTTCCGGTGTACAAAGAGCTTGGACCAGAACGCGCCTTCAATTTCAGCCAGCTTCTGCCAGCTCTTCCCTTTATCGCCCGACTGGTATACGTGCGTGACAGCCTGAACCCATTCCGAGCTTTCGGGGCCAAAGAAATCATGGGATGCCACATAAACCCCGTTCGGCAGTATGGCCAGGCTAGGCGAACCGATGTATTTTTTGGTTGAAGCCGGCTGGTGTGCAACTACCGTGCCGTCGAGGCCATGCAGGCGCTGCGCAATTCCGGTGAGCCGGGCCGCTACCAGGATAAAAACTGTAAAGCCTATACAAAATCGAAAGTTCGTCATTTCTCGGTTTATGGTTTTTGGGAAGATTGAAATACTTTTCCATATAGAAGCGGATCCCGGATGGCGCTCATTTTCTTTTTCATCTGCCGGGTCAGGACGCGGACCATCCTGGCTGCCTCCGGCGCGTCAGACCCGATAAGGTTGTGATGTTCTTCGGGGTCGTCTCGGAGGTGATAAAGCTCGTCGCGGCTGCTGTCCAGGAAGTCTTTGATAAGCTTCCATTCCGGGGTGCGGTAACATCGCATGAAAGCCTTGCTGTAGTGAATCATGCTGTATTCGCCATAAAATTCATTGTTCCACTTAACGGCTTTCGCCCCGGTCAGTAAAGGCATAATGCTTCTGCCCCTGACCGGCTGGCCCGCGGGCAGGCTCCCGCCTGCGATTTCCACCAGCGTCGGGTACCAATCCAGGTTCGTGATGAGCTCATCGATCACCATCCCGGGTTTCACCATTCCCGGCCACCTGACGATAGCAGGGACCTTAAGAGAGTGATCATACAGGTTAGGCCTCGAATTTTCTGCAATATTCTCCGTAGCGGGATGCTTTTGCTTCGTGATCCAGATGCCGTTCCCTTTATGCTCTATACCGTTGTGCCCCATATTATAGCCGTTATCGGAAGTGAATATGACGATTGTATGGCCCGATATCCCGGTTTCGGAGAGCTTTTTCATGATTTGCCCGACATTCCTGTCTACCCCGCTCGTGCTTGCCAGGTATTCCTTCATCCGTCTCTTCACTTTTGCCGTATCCAGGTCCGGGTAGCCGGGGTTGGGTATTTCGGGATCAAGACCGGCATAAGGCGCCCAGTCCTCGTCGGCAACGGGCAGCCAGGCTGTATGAGGAGACCGGTAATGCAGGCAGAGCAGGAACGGCGCGTTCCGGGCGGAATCTATAAAGCTCAGGGCTTCCTCCGTCAGGATATCGTCTGTAAGTCCCTTGAACTGCTGCACCACACCGTTTTTTTCGAGCACGGGGTCGACAGGCGATACCCCTCCTCCTGTAATGCCCATGAAATGGTGAAACCCGTTTTGAGTAGGATGAAAGCGTTTGTCAGACGTCTCTGTCCAGTCGCCCAGGTGCCATTTCCCGATCAGGCCGGTTATGTACCCGGCATTTTGCAGGAGCTCAGGAAAGGTTACGGCTGCGGTATCCAGCCCTACGGGGTTGCCCGCATCATAAAGCTTGTGACCCGGCTGCGGAATGAAATCGGGGATACCGCACTCGCTCGCGTACCGGCCGGTCATCAGGCCGGCCCTGGAAGGACTGCAAACCGGCGTGCTCACAAAAGCATTCCTGAAAAACGCCCCTTCGCCCGCCAGGCGATCGATATTGGGCGTATGCGCCTGCCTGTTCCCGGCGTATCCTACTGTCCAGTAAGCCTGGTCATCGGTGCAGATAAAGACGATATTGGGTTTAACGTGGCTCTTTTTTTGTGCGTTAACCTGTGTGAACAACGCACTTGACAGTATCGTTGTCAAAAGAAACAAATAACTGATTCTCATATTTCCCTCTGTCAATAACCCGTATTCTGCTCCAGCTGAGCATCCGAATCTATCGCCTGCTGCGGTATCGGGAAGAGCTCCCGGAACGGCTGCGCGTTGGATATACCTCTCTGGTTGGCATCCGTAATGAGCATGCCCATACGGATCATGTCCTCTCGTCTTTTACCTTCAGAATAGAATTCCCATCCTCTTTCCCGTAAAAGATGAGCCCGGAGCGATCCGGTATCGGGGAAGCCGGAGAGAGACAGGCTTTCGACACCGGCCCTCGCCCTGACCAGGTTGATCAGGTCTATCGACTCCTGGTTGGGGCCGTTCAGCTCGCAAAGCGCTTCAGCCCTCGACAGCAGGATGTCGGAATACCGCAGCGTAGGAATATCGTTCCCGTGAGCCTGGGCAACGGCGTTCGGGTCAGGCCAGTATTTAAACGAACGCGTATTGTCGTTTCCCAGGAGCCGCACGGTTTGCCCGGCGCCGTTAATAAATTCCGTAATGATCAGGTCCTTCCGCTTGTCGTTCGCTTCGAAGGAAAGGTAGAACTTGTCCCTCAGCCTGAATTCCGACGCAAAGATCACCCAGTTGCTCCGGAACTCCAGCCCGGTTTTCTCATGTTTGACAAACCCTACGGGGAACGCGCCGTTCATCCAGTCGTTGGAAGTCGCCCTGTCGGCGCTCGGGAATGCGGGCTTGACCCAGATAAATTCCCGGTTGCGCTCGTTCTCGATCCTGAACAGGTCGAAATAGCTCTCATGGAGGCCGTAATAACCTGTATCTATTACTTTTTGCGCTGCATCGGCTGCCTTCTGCCATTGTTTTGTATTGAGATAGAATTTGCAAAGGTAGCCGAAGGCCGCCCCGGTATGCGCCCGGCCGTAGGCCTCTTCCGCACCTGGGACCGGCAGGTTGGCCGCACTCTCAACCAGCTCGTTTTCAATAAACAGCTCTATCTCCTCTTTTGAAGGACGGGGTACCTGGACCGGGTCGTTATCGCTCTTCCGGACAGGGACCGGGCCGAATGCCGTGTACAGCTTTATATAAGCAATCGCCCGGATGAATCGCGCTTCGGCCCTGAACAGCTCCTTTTTCGGAGAATCGACAAGGTCTATGTTATCGAGCAGGATGTTGGCATTCCGTATCGCCCTGTAGTACGGCGCCCACAGGGTGCTGTAGAGTATGCCTATGCCCGGGTCCAGGGAATAATTGATAAAAGGAACTGCAGTGGCGTTTTCCCCTCCCCCGGTCTGCCACATGATGTCTGTCGGCCATTCTTCCATCGCAAGCTCGGTTTTGGAGTTCGCTCCCGCCATGTTGGCGGCTTCCGCATAGGCCGAATACAGGACATTGCGGATACCTTCTTCGGAAGAAAGCAGGTTCTCCGGCGCCAGCTGGGAATAGACGGGTTCATCCAGAAAGTGCTCACAGCTGATGAGCAGATTTCCGGCTATAATGAGTGTTATTATTCTGATCAATTTCATCGTATTGCCTTTTACCTGGGTTATAACTGAAGATTAAAGCCGGCCATGAAGGTCCTGGCGAGCGGGTAGACGTTGAAATCTATCCGGAGGTTGGTGCCCCCGTTGGGGTTTACGGCCGGGTCTATCCCTTTGTAGCGCGTCCAGGTATAAAGATTCTGGCCGGTTACGAAGACTGTGCCGGCGCTGAAGACCTTGCCTTTGAAAGGCAGCCGGTAGCTCAGCTTCATGGTATTCAGCCTCGCATAGGAGGCATCTTCCACCGTATAGCTGTTGACCGATTTCTGTCCCTGTCCCATGGGATTTACAAATGAAGGATATATAGAAGATGGGTTTTGCGGCGTCCACCGGTTGAGCAGCGGCTCCGCCAGGCGGTTCCTTCTCAGGCTTATCGGGAAATAGGTCTCGGCCATATTGCCGTTAAACATGCTGACGCCGTTTTGTCCTTCGAAGAATACATACAGGCTGAAATTACCGAGCGAGAAAGTGTTCCCGACAGACCAGATCATATCCGGGAAGGAGTTGCCCAGGATCTGCCGGTCATCGGCATTCACCATACCGTTTCCGTCGACGTCCTTATACCTGAAATCTCCCGGCGCTACATTGTCTTTAGTTTGAGAAAGGTCGTCGCCTTCCTGCCAGATGCCTTCCACCTGGTAGCCGTAAAAAGACCGCAGCGGCGCCCCTTCCCTGATAATGGCTATCTGGTTTGAAAAGCCGGCGCTTCCGGTGATGATCTGCGGCGCTCCCCCGAGATCGAGCACGACGTTTTTCAGTGTATTAAAAGTCACCTGGGTCGTCCAGTCCAGCGCCTTTGTCTTTAAGTTGTAGGAAGTAATTCCGAACTCCCAGCCGGAATTCTGAATTTTCCCGATGTTCTGCCTCTGGAATGCATAGCCGGTCGTTGTAGGAATGGGCATGTTCAGCAGCATGTCGAACGTTACTTTCTTGTAGTAATCTATCGTTCCCTGTATACGGTTGCCGATCAGGCCGTAGTCGATCCCGATGTTTGTCTGTTCGGTGGTTTCCCACTTCAGGTTGGGATTCCCGATGCGGGTGGGCTGGAAGGTTTTGACTTGCCGGTCGTCAAATACGGCTACGGGGCCGTTGCCGAAGGTGGTCAGCGCTTCGTAGTTGCTTATTTCCTGGTTCCCGGTCCTGCCCCAGCTCGCGCGCAGCTTCAGCGTGTTGACCGCATCGGTCAGCGGATGGAAGAAGGTCTCGTTTTCTATCTTCCATGCGGCGGCAAATGACGGGAAATAGCCGAAACGGTTGTTCGACCCGAACCTCGACGACCCGTCGGCCCGGAAGCTTGCGGTGAGGAGGTATTTGTCCAGCAGCGAATAATTGACCCGCCCGAGGTAGGAAAGCAGCTTATTGGCCTCCTTTGAGCTTCCCATCGTATACAATGTGGGAGTGGCGGAGCCGAAATTGTAAGTACGCGTAATATCGCTTGGAAATCCTCTACCGGTCCCGCTGACATCCGCTGAAGTGAACCGTTGGGTAGTCACACCGAGCACGGCATTCAAGCCATGTATGCCTGCCTTGCGGTTGAAATTGAGGAGGCCTTCGGCAAGATAATTCGTGTTGGTAGCGCGATTGAAAGAGCCGACCCCGTCGTTGGCCCTGCCTTCTATCGTGGTCCTGTCAACGTAGCTGTCTGTTGTATGCGTATTGATATCGCCGCCGACATTTACTTTGAATGAAAGTTCGGGAAGGAAAAAATACTCCGCAAAAAACGTCCCGAATGTCTTAAAGCGGTCGATGTAGGTATTTTTCCCGTAGACCAATGCCATAGGGTTATCCATGGTCATAAAAGGGGAAAGGTTGTACGTCCCGTCCTCTTTATAAGGCGCTGCTGTCGGATCGTAGTTATAGGCGGCATACAGCACGCCGCCGCTCTCGTTGATGGCAAACCCCGAGGGTATGTTACGGTCGCGGATATAGGAAGCGCTCAGGTTCAGGCCCATTACGAACTTTTCATCGGCTTTGTGCTCCAGGTTGACACGCGTGCTGTACCGCCGGAACGCCGTGTTCTTCACGACTCCGTCCTGGTCGAACAGATTGAAGCCTACGAAATACCGGGTTTTGCCGGTTCCCCCGGAGAGCGAAAGGTTATGGCTGTGAATAACGGCATCCTGGTTATATACCATACCCTGCCAGTCGGTGCCGCCTTCATGGATTTCGGTGACCCGTTCCGACTCGGCCCCGCCGCCGGCACTGATAATATCGTTTACCGTTTGCCGGTACTCTTCCGCGTTCATAACCCCGAGGCGCCCGATGACGCGCTGCGTACCGGCATACGCGTCATAGCTGACCTGGAGCTTGCCCGCCGCTCCTTTTTTGGTAGTCAGGAGCACGACTCCGTTAGCGCCCCTGGCTCCGTATATGGCTGTTGCGGACGCGTCCTTCAGCACTTCTATCGATTCGATATCCGAAGGATTGATAAAATTGATGTTTTCCGAAGGAAGCCCGTCTATCACATAGAGCGGCCCGGTCCCGGAATTGATCGAGCCGACGCCTCGAACGGAAACAGAAATCCCTCCTCCCGGCTTTCCGTCATTCTGAACGACCTGTACCCCGGCCAGCTTCCCCTGCATGAGCTGCTGTACGGTCGTCACCACGCCCTGGTTGAAATCTTTATCCTTCAGGGAACCCACCGAGCCGGTCAGATCGCTTTTCTTTACCGTACCATACCCTACGACTACGACTTCATCCAGCGATTTTTCATCGACTTCCAGCACGATATCGAGCTTTGCCCGATCACCTACCGTGATTTCCGTTGTTTTATACCCCACGAACGAAAACACCAGGACGGCATCAGCGTCGGGCACCTCGATCGAAAAATTCCCGCCTGCGTCTGTAATGATCCCCCGCTGCGTACCTTTCAGCAGGATATTTACCCCTGGCAAAGACTCCCCTTTCTCATCTGCTACGTGACCGGTCACGGTCTGTACCACCGGAAGCGGAACCACGCTGTCAGCATCAGCCCCGGTCATTTTTTTCGCCGGATCGGGCGATTTGAGAACCACCAGCCGCGAATAGACCGTGTAGCCGATCCCCAGCGGGGTCAGCAGCCGATCCAGTACCTGTCCGAGCGGCTCGTTGGCCGATACCAGGCTCACCGGGACATCCACGTCGATCTGCTTGCTGTTATAGGAAAACCGTATATCCGCCTGCCTGTTCAGCTGCCTGAGCACTTCCTTAAGCGGTGTTTTTTCAGCCTTAATACTGATCCGCCGGGCCAGCAGGTCCTGGCTGAGCAGCGGATGAGCAGCTGATACAGAAGCCAGCCAGCCGAGTAAAAACAAGGGCAAAGCCGAAATTTTCATAAAATAGAAAGCCTTCCCGACGAACCGTCGATAGTTTTTTGTAAAATTGTTCATGTTTTTAATTGGTAAGAGACCATAAGAAAACTGCGTCCTGCGTTCCACTCCCGGAACGCGGCTGAGCGTCAACTCAGACGGGACCCGAAGCCAGGAGTGTCAGAGTTCCTGGCTTCTTTTTTTACGAAGCGCTATTTCATCTGTATAAAATGGTTATCAGCTTTCAGCAATCAGCGCTCAGCCCTTTGTCCCTGAGCCTGTCGAAGGGTGGCCCCTGAGCCTGTCGAAGGGTTCATCGACGGCCTGGGCGGCCCCGCCGCGGTGGCGTACCACTTGCGTGCAAACGAGCCGATAGCTGATTTCTGATTGCT
>MEDT01000063.1 GCA_001724175.1 Cytophagaceae bacterium SCN 52-12
TGAGCTTCAAGCCTGCTGGCATACGTTGAAGCAGCCGAAACGAACAATATCGTAAGCTGCAGAACCGAAAGTTTCATAATTGTACCTATCGGTGGTATGAACTTTTTCTTTTTTTTCATTAATTTGTTTTGTTAGATCTCTGACGATTTGACAAAAAGACTCCTTCTCTTCACCTAAAGCAAAGAGATCCGGCAACCCTGTCGGCAGGAGTTCCGGCCGGTAGTGCTGCAATCACTATCGGCCGATTTTGAGGCATGGTGGTTATTTGGATAGATCTACTTCATCGGAATAATTAGCTGTTAGGTTATTTATTGTGCACTGGTTAAATGCTATTGTTCATTTATCTCGGTAGCTTATATTCCTGTTTTTCAAGTATGCTGCATACGCCGCCTGATAGAAGAATAGTATTACCGGTAATCTCATACTTCGCATTCATGATCGCACAGATCAGCTCCATCTTGCCGTATAGGTTATCTGACGACAGATCGGCCGTAAGCTGGCAATCCAGCAGGGAATCGTCGCTTACGGCGATGGATACCCCATAGGCTCTCTGGAGCTTGTCCAATATCTGGACTAATGGTGTTTCGTCGAAATCAAAGGATTGCGGCTGTATAAATTCATCCGTTTTTTCAATAAGGACCGGGTTTTCGACCAACCCGGTAATGTAGTGCCCGCTGTTCCTGAAAAAAGTAACTTTCTCGTTTGGCGTCAGCACGACCTTGCTTTCCGTCCTGTCGCGGCTTCCCCGATCACTTCCCGATGCTTTTTCGACAACCACCTTCCCGGTTATGACGGCTACTTCGGTTGCCGCCTTCCCTTCGATGCGGCGGATCGTGAAGCTTGTTCCCAACACCCGGACCACTACTTCACCGGCAAAGGCAAAAAAGGGCCTTGCAGAATCTTTTGACACTTCAAACAGCACGTTCCCTTCTGTATAGACACGCCGGCTATCATCCGAAAACCGGTCGGGATACTTCAGCGTGCTGCCCGGCTCAAGAATAACACGGCTTCCGTCCGACAACAAAACGTCTTTGCTCCGGGTACCGGTATTATCCACAAAGTGCCAGTTTACACTTTCACCGGCAGACGCCTCCGAATCCGGATAGGCTGCGCTGTCTTCCTGCGGAACCAGGTAAAATAAGGCGCCGGCCGTCAGCAGAACCAGGCATACCGCCGCTTTAAAGATCCCGGATCTCCACCAGAATCTCTCTTCAGATACATAATGCTCCGGATGACTCTGATCAGCCGTTTTCGAAAGGATTCCATCCCATATCCTGCTCTTTACCCGGTCGCGGTCTGCTGCCGGCGAGGAGTCGTACCTGAGTGCGTTGTACCACGCATCCATCACCTCCTTTTTATCTCCCGTCAGAGCCCCTTCGGAATATTTCTTTAATAATCTCAAGAATCCTTTAATACGCATATAAACCGGTTACAGAAAAGCCGCCGGTAATAAGTCGTCCTTATCACGGTTTTCAGCAAAGAGCAACAGAAATTATTAGATTATTTATACTGTATTAGCCAAAATAGCTTAAAATTTCCTTGTATAGTCCAACAGGAAATTTTCATTGAACCGTTCGGAAAAAAAGCAGCAGCAAGTGTGGCATGTAATCTTTCAGGCAGACCCGCAAAATCCGAAGCGCCTGGGTAATATGATAGGTAACGGTACGTTCGGGAACGCTCAGCGTTTCCGATATCTCCCGTACGGAAAAATGCTCTACCCGGCTCAGGCGGAATATCTCTTTGGTTTTCTCGGGTAAATCGTTCAACCCCGAATAAAAGGCTTCACGCAGCTCCCTGTATGCCAGCTCCTCTTCCACATCCGGGTCGCCGTATTCGCTGGCGGCGCGCAGGACCGAATCCTCGTGCTGCCTTCTGACCATCTGCGCCCTGATGTAATCCAGCACCTTATATTTCACCGCCCGGAAAAGATAGTGCTCCAGGTCGCCGATGACCAGCAGTTCCCTCCGCTCCCACAAGTCCACAAAGATATCCTGGATAATTTCCTCTGCATTTTCTGCACAGGGTACCTTTTGCGCCGCAACTTTATATAGCCTGTCCCAATACTGATCATAAATTGCTTTAAAGGCAACCGTATCTCCTCCCCTGAGCAGACGAAGTATAGTTTTTTCTGCCAAAGCCTCTTCCTGCATGTCACAAAATTCTTTTTATGCAAATTTGCCGACAAAGAATTATAAATACAACCCGCTTAAAGTGTAAATTCTGAATGAGGTGATTTACCCCTGGTTTTCAACAGCGGCTTCCTATACCTTGAAAAATGAAATATAATGCGTTGGGGAATGGTAAATAAACACGCCTGTCTTTTACCAGATCGTATTCACGGAATATTTCGGAATATTTTGATCGTGTGTCAAAAACTCCAATCTTAAATCGACTGCTGTTGCTATCAAAATCCGGTCAAAGGGGTCTCTATGTAGAAAAGGGAGCTGCTGCAATATTTTGAGCGAAGAAATACTTACAGGCAGTACAGCTATATAAGTTGAAGGTGGCAATGCTGACATACAATTCGGAGTCTGCGTCTTCAATGATCTCCCTTACTCTATCTGAAAGCCTGCTACTATCCTCCTGCATCCATAAAAGCGTATGGGTATCTAATAAATACCTTCCCATTTTTACATGTATTCATTAAAATCTTCAACCGGCTTGTCAAAATCGGCATGCATCTTCAGTCGCCCTCTCAATAATCCCAGAGTACGCTTTTTTTTCACTCCGGATCTTTTTATTTTTTCTCTTTCCAGAATCAGGTCGATAAAATCTTCTACTTCCTGCAGATTCTTCGCAGGTACTTTTTTCACTTTATCCAATAACTGAGATGCCCCCATACTCTTTCTTTAACAGGTTGTTACTTGTAAAGATAACCAAAGGGTTAGGTATTTCAAAGGAGATTCCCGGTTCATCGATCTTTTCGATTACGTCCGACTACGGATTGGTCTGCGGGACTCCCGACTATCCTGTCAAAGGCATTGTAAAGGAAATAGAGACACCATCCGATAATTGCGAATGCTGTCCGGATTGTATAATTTGCCTCAATAATCTGTTATAGAAAATAGATCCGCCATGACCTTATTCAACCGTCGTAAATTTCTCAGCACAAGTATTTTTGCGGGGTTGGCTCCGCTTGGAGGAACTGAGGCTACACTTCACGAAGTTTCGGAGAACGAAACAGGAAAATCCAAATGGGATCTCGATAGCCCCGCGTTATGCGTCGATCTCGACCGGATGGAGCGGAATATCAGGACCGCACATCAACGTTTGCAGGGTTCGGGCATTGCACTTCGCCCGCACGCAAAAACACATAAATGCCCCGCTATCGCCCGCATGCAGATGGATGCCGGCGCGATAGGGATATGTACCGCAAAATTGTCGGAATCGGAAATAATGCTGGAGAACGGGATCCCGGACGTGCTGATGACCGGTGTCAACATCAGTGTTCCGAAAATCAGGAAGGCGATGGAACTGCGTAAAAAATACAAGGGGTTTATCCAGGCTGTAGATAATCCGCAGAATGCGCAGGACCTCCAGGATGCTGCCAAAGCCGCAGGAATTGTCGCCGATGTGGTAGTCGATATCAACGTGGCGCGGAGGTCAGGCGTTCTGCCGGGCCGGCCGGCGCTCGGGCTGGCACAGCTGGTAGACAGGCTGCCCAACCTCAGGTTTCGCGGCATACTTGCCTATGACGGCGGAGTGCAGCACGTAAAGGGATTTGAAAAAAGAAAAGAAAGGAACCGGACCGGCATGGAACCGGCAGTCATGTCGTATGACCTGATCAAGAAATCAGGGCTCAACCTGGAGATATTCAGCGGGGGCGGTACCGGCACTTATAATATGATGGCGGAGATCCCGGGATTTACCGACGTGCAGATCGGAAGCTACCTTTTCATGGATCACCAGTACATGATCATCGGCGGCGCCGCCAATGAAGCGCTTTACGATGATTTCGAGCCTTCCCTGACTGTGATAACGACCATCATTAACAGCAATTACGAAAAGCGCCTCGTTACCGATGCCGGCTCAAAAGCCATGACATTGAACCAGCCGCCGGCTCTTGTGATAGGCGAGCCGGACTTTCTCTACAACGCCGGCTCCGACGAATACGGGACCATCACGTTTGAACGTGCTTCAAAAAGCTATAAGGTGGGCGACAAGCTCGAGGTGATAGTCCCTCACTGTGACCCGGTAGTCAATCTTTACGACCGCATCTACGGGATCCGCAACGATAAGGTGGAATCTGTATTGCCCGTATTGGCCAGGGGTAAATCGCAATAGGCAATTTCCTTCCCTTTCCATAAATCCGCGAAAAATTTCCGGATCTCCCCTTTCTGCCGAGCCCCCGCGCTTCGGAGCTATCAGCTGATCAGCTTTCAATACCGTATGGAAACAGCGGTAAACAGCGGCATTTTGCGCCGTGAGGAATTGCCGTTAAAAAAAAACGGCTGATAGGTACCAAATGTTAGCAAAAGGGATTAATATTGCATTGTAAAATATTGTTTTATAATATAAAATACAACACCCTTGAATAGCAAAGCTTATAAGTGGGAGCTGGTCGGCCTTTTATGGGTAGCTTTTTTTCTGAATCAGGCAGACCGCCAGATATTTAATGTTGTGCTTTCCCTTATCAAGACCGACCTGCAGTTCACCGACGCTCAGCTGGGTCTGATCTCATCTGTCCTGGTCTGGGTCTATGGCCTGCTGGTGCCGGTAGCGGGCTTTCTGGGCGACCTGGTAGAGCGCAAGAAGATAATTGTGTATAGCCTCGTTTTCTGGAGCCTTGCCACCTTGCTTACCGGCTTCGGAAGCACCTTGCTTTACTTTATCCTGATCCGGGGGCTTGCGACCGGCGGAGGCGAAGCATTTTACGCGCCGACGGCTAACGCGCTTATCAGCGAGCACCATGACAAGAGCAGGTCCTTTGCCCTTTCGCTGCATCAGACGGCTGTATATGTAGGGATCATCCTGAGCGGCTTCCTGGCAGGCTACGTTGGCGAGCATTACGGATGGCGCGCAGCCTTTTACCTGTTTGGCGGATTCGGCCTTATCATAGGTATAATCATGCAGCTCCGGCTACGCAGCAGCAATACCCGGCCCGCAACGGTGACCTGGTCTGAATACAAATCCCTTCTTATCCGTACGTTCCGGTATCTTTCGAGGAAGCCAACCACGCTCCTGCACAGCCTGGCCTTTGCCTGCATGGTATTCGTCAACGTGGGCTACCTGACGTGGATGCCGACCTTTCTTATCGAAAATTTCGGTCTTTCGCTCTCTGAAGCCGGGTTCTCTTCCATGTTCTATCATCATGCGGCCGCCTTCTTCGGAGTGCTCGCAGGCGGACGGCTGGCCGATAAGCTGGCTTCTGTAAAGCCGGCATACCGGGTCTGGCTGCAGGCCGGCGCCATGCTTTGTGCTGCGCCGTTTATCTACGGCATGGGCGCAGGCACCGATATCAGGATAATCTATCTCTCCCTCGCGCTTTTCGGATTTTTCCGGGGAATTTATGACTCCAACATCTTCGCCTCTCTCTTTGAAGTAGTTGCCCCTCAATACCGGGCCTCTGCAGGCGGATTGATGCTGATGTTCGCATTCCTGATGGGAGCGTTTGCTCCCTATATACTGGGCGTCCTGAAGCCGTCGCTGGGCCTGGCGGCCGGTATCTCGGGACTTTCGGTTGCCTATCTTATCGCGGTCGTGTTGCTAATCTGTACGGCTATGCTGTATTTTCACAGGGATCAATTTATTCACGACCACAAAACATCACCCTAATGATACAGGTTTTACACCGGGCATTCGACATACTGGAATTGCTCGCCAGAGACTCCGAAAGCTCTCTTACGCTCTCGGAAATAGCCAATGAGCTGGGGCTCAACCACGCGACCTGCGCCAATATCTTAAAAACAATGGTGCAGAGGCAATATATTGAGCAGATAGGGCCCAAGAAGGGATACCACCTCGGGCCGATGTCATTTTCGCTTACCGGCAATTTTACCTATAAGCGCGATCTCGTACGGCTGGCGGAGCCTGCTATGCAAAGCCTGCTGAAATCAATCGACGAGACGGTCATACTGGCCATACTGAAAGATGACAAACGGGTGCTGATAGGCGAGCTGCACAGCGACCAGGACATACAGGTGCGGACGACCAAAGAGAAAAACGCCTATGATACAGCCACCGGCCGCCTCCTGATCAGCTGGCTGCCGGAGAAGGAACGCGAAGCCTTCGTAAAAAAATACGGCCTGCCCGCCCCGGAGCTCTGGCCTGAAATCCGTTCGGTCGTCGACCTGGAAGCGGAGTTCGGGAAGATCCGGGAAGCAGGATTCTCAACCCAGGTATCGTCCCGCCAGATCATCGGGCTATCGGTCCCGATACGGCGCAAGGATGTCGTCGTCGCAGCCCTGGGGGTATTCCTGCCTGTTTTTCGTAACGATAAAGTCAGGCAGGAGCGGATCCTGCAGAAAATGCTCGAAACCACTGCACACCTGAGCGAACAACTTAAATAACCATTATATTAAATATTTAGCTATGTCAGAAGCTCACAATTATCCTGTAAGGAAGTTTGAAGTCAACTACAATGTTGCCGAGATACGCGAGAGATACACCCGCCTTTATGCAGCGCTTGTTTCTGATGCGCTGGAAAGTCTCGGATACCATCATCAGTGTATGGCCAGCGGAATATATCCTCTTTTACATACTATGAAAGTAGCCGGGCCGGCTTTTACAGCCCACGGCATTGCTACTCCCAGCCGTGACACCAAAATCCACGACATCCGGCTGGGCATGTTCAAGAGCATGACCGAAGGGTGCGTACAGGTGCGGGATACGCAGGGCGATCTTTCCTGCGGCCAGTTCGGGGAGATCTCGGCTACGGCCGCTGCCGCGCACGGCTGCGTAGGGGCGGTTGTCGACGGGTCCACGCGCGATTCCAATTACCTGATCGACATGGGCTTTCCAACGTTCTGCCGGTTCCGGAACCCGGTGGAGGCTTTTGGGCGATTCATGATTGTCGACTACCAGCTGCCCATTTTTGTAAAAGGGATGCACGGCCTGCTCAAAGTCAACCCGGGAGACTATATTTTCGGCGACAACGACGGCGTGGTAGTCGTACCTTACGACCTGACTGTTAAAGTGCTGGAAATAGCGGAAAAATGGTTTGAAAGCGAAGGGCAAAGCAGGAAAGCCATGGCTACCGGGCTTGATCCGTTTGAGGTGTACCAGATTTACGGAAGGTTCTGAAATGAGATATGATCCCGCGCTCTCGCCGGTCTTATTACCGGGTTTAGCAGTAGCCGCGAATGCACGAATTGACTGTAATTCGTACATTCGCGGCTAAATTTAGAGTCTACTTTATGTGCGTCACACCTGCATTCCAGGCCTGCGCCGTAAATTGCGCCCGGTTCGCGGTCGCCTGATCCCTCCACAATACTTCCATCGTAATCTCCCTGCTTTCGCCCGGCGCCAGCCAGAAATAATTATCGGAGGCAAAAAAGGCCCGCTTCGTGCCGGTAATATCGAGCTTTGTCATAAAGGATGGCACGTCACCCTGGTTAGTGACGCGTATGGTAAACTGCGAACGGTCACCGGCAACGGCTTTCCGGCTTACAACCGAAGCCTGTAGCCTGGTGGGTGTGCGTGCTACCGTCGGCTTAAGCCACGGCCCTTTATCCAGCGTGATCCAGGGAATGGGTTCTTTGGTATACTGTTCGAAAAAGGCCTTGTCCTCCATTTTCGATAGCACCCGGGGATGATATACCGACCGCGAGACCAGGTTGCCACCGGCGCCCCGCAGCTCGGTTACTACAAAAAGGAAGCGGTCCCGGTACCCGGCCGGGATACGGTAGCTGCCGAAATCCGTACCGGTTACGGTAGGTCCTTTCTGAACGGAAGCGCCGAGCTCCTTTCTCCACAGGCGGGTAAATTGATCATCATAAACCGTTACCGATACTTTCCCGCTCACCTGGGTTCCCGGCGCATGCGTAACGCGGGTTTCCAGCCGGATGTCCTCGCCCGGCGCCCAAAGCAGCCGGTCGAGATCGAGCGCAACATGCGTAGGCTCATAGGTCCGCTTCATAAAATAATAGGGAACGGCGGCCTGGCCGAACCAGTCCATCATCTGTATGGCGATCACCGGCCAGTGACGTTTGAACACCCAGGGCATCAGTCCCGTAGTAACCGGGTAGTTCCCCTGCATCTTTTCAGAGACGATCTGGTACCATTCACCGGCGCCTACCTGCGATGCTTCTGTAACCGACTCGATCGAAGGATCGGACATATCGTCGATATGGGAAGCCCTGCTGAGCATCCGCGGCACCCTTGCCGGGCCGTATTCCGTAAAGTGATGGATGAACTCCGGGTGGTCTTTATAAAAATCCCTGTTCCACATTTTACCGAGCTCTTTAAATTCCCTGTTATCGACAAGCTCGTAGAAAAGACTGGCTTCCGGCATGCTGTGCATGCCGGTCTCGGATACCCAGGGCTCAAACTTGTAGCTCTTGCCGTACCAGGTCGGATCCATGTCGGGATAGGCATGCATGCTGCCGTCGTCGGGGGTCGTCCGCACGAACAGCCGGGATTTATCGAAGATATCGAGGTTGCGCTCGATGATCCCGATCGAAGCCGCATTGCCGTACGAGTAAGGGTTGAACTCGTTCCCTCCGCACCAGACTGCCAGCGACGGGTGGTTACGCAGCCGGAAGATATTCTGCACCACCTGGGCTTCCCAGATATCCTGCGGGTAGTCGGGCGTATCCTGGTTGCCGATAGGGAAATCCTGCCAGACCATAATGCCCAGCTCGTTGCAGATATCGTAAAAATGATCGGTCTCCAGGATCCCTCCGCCCCAGATGCGGATCAGCTGTATGCCCATGTTCTTCGCCGCTTCCAATGCCCAGCGATAACGTTCCTCCGGCAGATCGAGCAGCACGTCTGCGGGCGTCCAGTTCATCCCTTTCACAAACAGCTTTTTGCCATTGACGACGAACTGCCAGTTTTCCCACCGGTCGGCAGTTCGCGGACCTGCGGAAGGGATACGTTCAATCGTACGGATACCATAGTTGAACGCCAATTCGTCTATGATTTTCCCGTTTTCCTTCAAGGCTACCGTAACTTCATATTGATCCGGACTCCCGAGGCCATTGGGATACCAAAGCCTGGGATTGGGAATCGTAAGATCCTGCTCCAGCCAGTTTTTACCTTCATAGATCGACAAGGGGAACTCTTTGCCAAAGGCGACCTTCCCGTTATGCGTGAATTTTACGGCAGCGCTGAACGTACCGCTTACAGGAATAAACGGCTTTCCCTTCGCATCGGGATGGTGGATCTGCGCATTGCGCCAGGGGTGCAGCTGGTTGTTGAGAGAAGTGGTGTTTGCCAGCACCTCTGCAGAAAGATGCAGCACCGCGGCGGAGCCGGTAATCCTCGTGGTGGTAAGATACGGTCTTTCCAGGTGTACCTGCGGTACTATCTCGATCCGGGCGCCCTGCCACATACCCAGGACAAAAAAAGCTTCGGTGCCGGACCCGCCGGTAAGTACCCAGGGCTTGGTGATACGGCCGCTGGCACGGGGATTGAAGCCCTTCCTTTTAGAGTAATCGAATTCGCCGCTGGCGGTTCTGGGAAGATTTTCGAAATCGGTGGCACGGTTTCCCCAATTGGCTGCCCTTACCTCTACCAGGACTGTGTTTTTATCGCCATAACGGGCTATCCCCGAAATATCCGCAACCGGACCGCCGAACATTCCCTCGTGCACACCAATCAGGCTGTCGTTTACCCATATCCTGGAGAAATAGTCGATCCCGTCGAAGCACAGCAGGATATTGCTACCTTTTGCCGATGCCGGAACCACGACCTCCTTTTCGTAGTACCATGCTTTTTCCTCTATCCACCTGTATTGCGTCGAATTGAGATGCGCATACGGGTGCGGAAGCTTGCCGGCTTTGTAGTACGACCAGTGTACCGAATTGGGAATTGTCGTTTCGAAAGGATCTTTGCGGTCGCGCAGCTCAGCGGGAGTAATAGCGCCCGTATCGCGGTGCGAAAGCATCCAGGCACCGGTCAGGTCTATATGCTGAGCGCCTGCCCGGGGCGTAACAAAATAGGGCTGCCAGAGCTCCTTTTCTTTCGAAACAGGCTGAGCTGAAACCACATACGTGTTAAAAAGCGTTATTAGGAGAAGCAGTGAAAAATATTTACCTTTCATATCTAAATTATAAAGCAATGGAAGCGCTTAGATTTGTGAAACGCGTGAGCAACTACTTTCCTTTGTCGTAACGTTCCGGTTTCCCGTACCCCCGCATCAGCAGCAGCCCGCCGTCTATGACGATCGTGCTCCCGGTCATATAAGACCCCGAATCCAGCAAATCTGCTATGACGGCCGCGATCTCTTCCGGCTGGCCGAAGCGTTTCATCGGAATGCCTTCATTGACCTTTTCCAGCAATTCCGGGTTCTGCCATACTGCTGCATTGATATCGGTCTGTACGGCGCCTACCGCAATGGTATTCACCCTGATATGATGCGGGGCCAGCTCCAGCGCAGCGCCCTGCATGATGATCTCCAAAGCGCCTTTCGAAGCTCCGTAAGCGCTCAATCCCAGTCCCGGTCGTAAGCCATTTACGGAGGTGATGGTGTAAATGCTGCCTTCGGCGCCGCTCTCTACCATTTTGCGGGCGATGGATTGCGTCAGGATGAAAGTGGCCTTAAAATTGACGTTGAGAAACAACTCGATATCTTCGGGGGTAGCATCCAGGAAATGCGTTTTGTACGAGACTCCGGCATTGTTGACGAGATAGTCAATTCCCCCCATTTCAGTCCAGGCATTGTCAGCCAGGGCAGTCACCTCCTCCGGACGGCTGAAGTCGGCGCGGAACAGATAATACCGGCCGCCGGAAGCCGCTATTTCCCCGGCTACCTGTTCGGCTTCTTCCTGCTTATCGCGGAAGTGTATGCCTACTTCGCAGCCCTTTTTTGCTAACGCCAGGGCAATGGCCTTTCCAATGCCGCGGGAAGCTCCCGTGACCAATGCTTTCTTGGGAGTTTGTGCCATCAGTATTCCATTTTTACGATGATCGATCTTGAAAATTCCGGAAGTAAGATCCGCTTTCCAGGGGCGCCTGAGGTCCACCGACCCTTCCAGGGGTCATAGAATGAGACTTTGCCGGCCACAGGCAGGTCCGGCTCCAGCCATCTGCCGGCGACCGTTCCCGGCGGAAGCCCGGCGACCAGCTCCGTTTTCCAGTCCGAAGCGCCATCCCTGATCCAGAGCAGTACTTTTTGCGTTCCTTTCAACCCGTAAATTTTCAGGTTTCCCTCGCCCGTGCTGAAGAAAGGCTTTGCCTTCTCCGCAATGGGGTCAAAATTTCCTAAAGCCTCCTTAAACCGTGAAAAATGCCACCACAAATCCTGCTTTTCGATATAGTAATCCCAATGCCAGCTTTGGCCCGGCGCAGCCGCGCCGGAAAAAAACGGGGCAAAAAGAAGATCGTGAAGCAGCATCCCCGAACTATCTTTTTCGTACAGTTTTGACGGCCCGGCGTGATTGGGCTCTACGGCCCCGACTTCAGAGAGTATCACAGGCTTCGCCAGGGCAAACGAAAGAAGGTTCCTGACCGCGTCGGCAGCCAGCTCGTCCATAGGCGCCTGGCACGCCGGCAAGGCTGCCCCCTGGTCCAGGTACCGGTGCGCCTGGGCAATTTCATTCCCTTCCAATGCAGAATAGACGCGGTAACGCTCCTGCTGGCTTTCGGAGTCGTAGCTCCCGAGCGTCTGCATAACCAGCTGACCGGGGGATTTTTCCTTTACTTTCTGAAGCATTTCGGTTGTCCATGCGAGGAGCAGCGGTTTCTCCGCAACGCTTACCGCGTTGATCTCGTTCCACAGCTCCCATCCGAACACCTGCGGTCGCCTTCCGTAGCGCTCTGCCAGGAACGAAGCCCGCGCCAGAAACAGCTTTTTGCCGGTTTCCCCGGAAAAGTACTCCTCCATGGAAGCAACCCGGTCTTTGTAAACGGGCTTGTCAAACGGCACTGACGACGGGAACGGCGCAGGCGCCCCGGTAATTTTGCGAAAATGCTCGAGGCAGAATTTAATATAAATACCATGCTTTTCTCCAAGGCCGACGAGCCCGTCGATCAGGGCGACCGTCGCCGGGTCGTAAGCGCCGGGTTCCTCCTGCTCGATTTCCAGGAGCGGCACGCTCAACCATATGCGGGTAAAATTGCCGCCGTTTGCCGCCAGCCTCCCAAAATAGTAATCGTAGTACGACAGCAGGCTGTCGCCTTCGGTTACCCGCCGCGGGAAGCAGATATTAGGCCCTACCGGGATAAAAGTTTCACCGGTTCCCAGCTCCAGGTACCTCGGATCAGCTTTACTGACTTTCACAAAAGGCTGCTCACGGGTGCAGGCCGTCCCTGCAACTAAAAGAAACAGGCACAGCCGGCCGCCGATTCCCTTCGTCATCCATTTTCGCAGACTATCTCCGGAACGAGGCCTCATTTTAAAAAGTACTTGTTTTCACCGTCACCAATTTCAAAAGCCGCTTCCCGCTGCTGCCGGTTCTTATCTTTCCACCTCGCCACGTATTTCCCTTTAAATCCGCGGAAGCGTACCTGGCCGTCTTTATCGGTTCTGGTTTGCAGGCGGGTTTGCCATTCTTCGTTGATCAGTTGGCTAAGCACATTATAAACAGGCTTCTCTTTCAGCTCTTTATCATAAATACCGGAAAGGGAAGGCTCTCCTGAAGCGGCCCCTCCGTCGACGACATTCCACCAGGTAATCCCTTTTACATTCGGATGGCTGAACCACAGGCGGTACAGGTTACGGGTAATGGCCGCCTGGATCCACATTCCCTCATTTGTGCTGTCGGGCGCGCTTACGGTCACCTCGCTTACCTGCAGCGGCCTTCCTGCGTCCGACATATAATCCAGTCGCTCGCTGATTTTTGCCGGCGTGAGGACATCCGCTCCTTCGGCTATGCTGCGCGACTCTTTCGGGTTGAAAATGTGCATCTGCAAACCGACCTGATTTATCCTGATTCCCCTGTCGATCAGGTTTCTCACTATTTCGAGGTACCGCCGGTAGAGCGGCATCTCCCAATGCATATCAGAATCATTGATATTGAGCCGGACCGAATCGGGGAAGTACTTCATCGCCCACAGGAAACTCTTATAGGTGTAGTCGTCCGGCATAATACCCCTGTTTGCCTGGTCGGTCGATTCATTTACCACATCCCAACGCTGGATCCTGCCTTTGTAGCGTTCTGCCAGTTCCCGGATATGCGACTCGAAAATCGCCTCCATCTCCTTGCGGTTTTCCGGCATCCACCCGGGGTGGCCCCAGCGACGCGTCCCGTAGATCATCGCATGGCCGTTCATGTTGATGCCTTTTGATTCACAAAACTCTACTACCGGGTCTGTGGGCGGGCGGCGGTATTCGTAGCTGCTGCCGGCCTGGTAACGGGGCTTTCCCCATTGTGGCTCCAGGGTTTTCCAGTAGAAGGATACCGTTCCCGCATTAAATAGCTTTCCGAAAGTGTCCTCATACTTTTTGTTTTTTTCAGGTGTCTTCAGATCCCCATACAGGAATGTATTTCCTCCGAACAGAAAACTATGCGAAACCTGTTCTATGCTCACCTCGGCAGCGCCGGCAATACCTTCCAGCACCAGGTGAGCCTCTTCTTTACGGTATCGCCCGATGTCGCGGTCGATCTTGTCCTGGATCTGCCGGTTCCATATTTCCCTGTACGCATCACTCATAACGATGTTAAGTGAATCCGGGCTTTTGCCCGGTGGGGACGTCCCCTCCCGCGATCGCTGTCCCGCTGCCTCGACGAGAGGAAGCGCTAATAGTATTAAGATTGATAAATACCGGTTCATCTGTATAAAAGCGTGTTAAGGGGATAGCCATTTCTACATTCCCCCTACTGTCGGGAACCAGTCGGGCCTGTAGGGATCCTGGTGGAAGCGGGCATAGTAATCGCCTTTCTCCTCGTAATACTTTTCGTAGAATTTCATTTTGTCCTCGTCCAGTGAAACGCCGAGACCGGGCCCGGTCGGCACCTTGATCGCGCCGTTCTCGTACTTCATCAGGCCTCCTTCTATGATATCATCGGTCAGGTAGTGGTAATGGGCGTCGCCCGCAAAATTCATCTGGGGGATCGTTGAAGCGGTATGGATCATGGCAGCCAGCTCTATTCCGAACTCGGCCCCGCTATGCATCGCTACGCCCAGGTTGAACGTATTGCAGACCGCGGCCAGGTCTTTGACACCCCGCGGACCTTCCCAATAATGAATATCTGTCAATACAATATCCACCGAGCCCATTTTGATCGCCGGGCCGAGATCGTCGAATTTTGCCGGATACATATTGGTCGCGATCGGGATCCTCACCTGCCGGCGCACCGCCGCGTTCCCGTTCAGGCCCCAGGAGGGGTCTTCGAAGTATTCCAGGTTCAGATCTTCCATCCGTTTCCCCATCTGCACGGCAGTCTGCACCGACCAGAGGCCGTTGGGATCGATGCGGAGGCCGAAGTCGTCGCCCAGGTTTTTACGGATCAGCTCCAATACTCTTACCTCTTCTTTAGGGGCCATCACACCGGCTTTCAGCTTCATGGCGTTTACGCCGAGGGTTTCATGCAATTCTGCGCAAAAGTCTGCCAGATCCTCTGCTGCTTCATCATTGCCACCTCCCGGACGATCATATCGCCAGAAAAGGTATGCGATAAACGGCACCTCGTCCCTGACGCGGCCTCCCAGCAGGTCGCTGAGCGGGCGGCCCAGCACCTTACCCTGAATATCAAGACAAGCCATTTCGAGCGCGGCATACAGCCGGGCATTGGAAAGGTAGTAGATGCTGCGCAGCACTTTCAGCTTCATGATCTCCAGCTGGAAAGGATCCAGTCCGATGATGCGGGGTTTCAGCTTCTGAAGGGCGGCACGCTGGTCGCCGCCTCCGACCTCTCCCAGCCCGACGATGCCTTCGTCGGTAATGACCTCTACGATCGTACGCAGGAAATAGCCGGGGTGCACGCCGGTATTGTGGCGTAGCTGGGCGCTGAGCGGAATCGCAACGCAGCGGGTTTTTAAATCTATGATTTTCATAATCAACTATCGGCTGCCGGCAGTCGGCGAGCAGCCTTTTTTTTATGTTTTATTTAAAGGAGATCAGAACCCATCCCCGTTTTTGCTCAGATCAAAAATCCGTTCCTGGTAATCCCCGTTTTTGTCCTTCCAGGTAACGCGGTATTTCCCTTTAAAGCCCCGGAAAGCGACCTGTCCGCCGGCAGCGGGCTTCGCGGTAAGATTGGTTTTCCATTCGTGGTTGATCAGCTGGTCGAGCGCGTAAAAGGCAGGCTTCGGCTCCATGTTCCGGGTAAAGATACCGGAGGTAGTCGGCTCACCGGGCGCTCCGCAATCATCGACGATATTCCACCAGGTAATCCCCATCATGTTTTCCATGCTGAACCACATCCGGTACAGGTTATAGGCAATCACCGATTGAATGGCCCTTCCCTTTGCATTGTCATCGGGAGCGGTAATCGTTATTTCACTAAGGTGTACGGGTAGTCCAGCCTGACCCATTACTTCCATTGTCTTCCTCACATGCTGAGGGGTTTGTATTTCTTTACCGAGCGAAATGTCGGTACACTGCTGCGGATTGAACAGGTGCATCTGGTAGCCCATGATGTCGATCCTGTTGTTCCGGCTGATCAGGTCCTTTGCCTGGCGTACGTACGACTCGTCGATTTTATAATCGTTGATATTCAGCAGCACATTGGAGGGAAACACCTTTTTCGCTACCTGGAATGATTCGTGCGTATAATCCCCAGGCATGATGCCGTAGTGGCTTTTACAGATCGCATCGCCCGGGACCATTACCCCGTTTGCAAAATCAGTCGCGCTTTCGTTCACAATGTCCCAGCTCTGCAGCCGGTCGCCGTAGTAACGGGCGATCTGCGCAATACGGTCTTCGGTAAGGCGTTTCAGATCGGCGGCGAATTGCGGGATCCTGTTCCCGACTTCTTCTGCCGACAGTTTTTTGTAGGCATCGGTGTACTTATCACCCCTGATCCCCTTTTTCTCGCTGGCGGTTTCAGACATCCAGCTTTTGATCGTATTCTTTTCCTGCTCTGAAGCAACGTCTTCCAGCAGCCATTCCGGGTGATGCCAGGTACGGTTTCCCCACGTCATTGTATGTCCGTGACGGCGGATCCCCACTTCCTCGCAGAACGCCACGATCGGGTCTGGTGCGGGCCTTCGCCAGTGCGGTTGCTTTTTGGGTTCGGCTACGTTATTCCAGTACGCTTCCGTATCCCAGTATTCTTCTTTAAATCTCGGTCGGCCTGGCTGCATTTCAAATTTCTTCCAATAGAAAGGAATTGTAGCCGAGTTGAAAAGCGATCCGAACAGATGTTTATAGCGGCTGTTTCGCTCGGTTGTACCGAGCTGGTTATAGTTGAAAATATTAGCTCCAAATACGAATTCGTGGCTGATCTGCTCGATTGTCACATCCGTTCCCTCCGCAACAGCGCCCACCTTCAACGCGGCATCCGCTTTCCGGTATTTGTCGATATCGGCATCGATCTTTTTCTGAACATCGTTGTTCCAATGCTTCCAATAGCCGTCGGTCATGGCTTTGGAAGCTTCCTGGTAAGACCATTTTTCACCCGGTTTCTGGGCTTGCAGATCCGACGTTACCAGGAAAAACAAGGCGCCTGCTATCAGCAGCTTCTGTTGTAATCGAATAAGGGACATGTTTACCAAATAGTTATAAATCAAAAATCATTTTAACGGCGGATTTACTTCCCGCCTGTCTCCATCGAACCCGCATACCCGATGTGCACCCTGCCTATCCAGGGAAATGCGTTAGCGGCGCCGTCATTCCCGGTTACGATCTTCACAGCAACAGCTCCAAATGGAAATGACGGCACCGAGCACACGTATTTATCTAAGGGATGGTCCTTATCGCGCGATATCTGGCTCTCGTATGCCGGCCGGTGCGTGGTCAGTACTGCGCCCTGCGGCAGCGGTATCCAGGATGTGCCGTCTTTCGAATATTCAAAGCTGAGGCGCTGCATTTCATCTCCAAAAGCGTATACTTCTATCCATTTGATGCTTTCCGCCTTGTATACCAGCTCCCCCGATCCGCTGCCGGGGGTACGTTCCGCCTGGTAAAAGTCTTCCTCGGTCTGTCTCAGTCTTGGCCACGACTCGGTACTGATCCGGAGATTGGAGGTTTTTGAATGGACCAGTGAAAAATCGCGCAGGTTATCCATTACCATACGGCTCCCGGGAATTAACGGGCCTATCACATTCGAAGGCGGAGAAACTCCCGACTCATTTTTACCCTTCACCCTGTAATAGTAAGCCTGGCCGGGCGCGGCATCGGAGTCTGCGAACATCGGGTAGTAATACAGGTTGAAGCTGATGTCAAAATCACCGCTGATGTCTTCCCACGGGCCGTCCTTCGAGGCGGCCCTTTCCACAATGTAGTACCGTGCCCCCGGCGAGCACCTCCATTTCAGCGCTGCCGCATCGCTGCGCAGGCTTTCATACAGGTAGGGCGCATCCGACGGCGCCGGTAAAGGCGGCGTCTGCAGTCCCCTGATCTTGTAGCCGTATTCCCGTATCAGCATCAGGTTCTTCCTTTCATCAAAGTATTCGCCGCTGTCAAATCCCGGCCACCGGCTTCCGCCCCATGAATAGGAGTGAAAAAGCGCATGCCCCCCGATCCCGCCGTTGTACTGGGGTTTCATCAGGCTCCAGAGCATACCGCCGGTGGTCCCGGTACTGACAATCTCATCCAGCACCTCCTTAAACCCTTCCATTTTCTGGAACTCATCGATGATCATCGGGCGCTTTCCTCTGCATTCGTTCCATAGTTCCGAAACACTGTTCCGGTAATTGGGATACTGCCGGGTTTTTACGATGTCGATAAGCGGGTTGTCCTTCAGCACGTCTTCGACATTCTCCTTCATCTGCTGCACCCCGTTTGCACGGCGGGGATCTGCTATGAGCTGATGGGGAGCTATTTTCTTCAGGTACTCCGCCATTTCGGCGATCCATGCACCTTTGTTGTTCGGCACTTCATTTCCGAATTCCCAGGCCAGAATTGCCTTATCATCTTTATAAGCGGTACCGGTATAATAGTTTTTCCGGCTCGTAATCGTTTGCAGCAGATCTTTGAACCCGGCTTTCACCGCAGGCGCAGCGTAATAGTCGCCCCCACCGTACAGGTCGGCAAATGAGCTGGTCGATCCCCAGAATTTATTTTGCTTTACGAGGCACAGGATCACCCTTATTCCATACTGGTTGCATAGCTCCAGCATCTTATCGATGCGCCGGAAAGCCGCTTCATTGTAGGTATACGGGCCCGTGACAAGCGATTCGAACTCTCCGGTCCCGTCTTCTACCGTGATGCCCCAGGTACGGATCGCCGTAACGCCCATCTGGGCCATGTCCTTGAAATAGGCTTCCATCTCAAAGGACAGCTCCATAGGATCGTATATAAAGCCGCTTCCCGGGTTGGTGTTCTTATAGCCGTCGTAGTGCCCGTTGATATTGGGCGTATTGACAGATATAAACCTGAACACCTGATCCCCGTCTTTCAGCCGGTCGCCGTCCCTGGTAATGAAATGGGCAAAGTTATTTGTCTGGCAGAAGCCGGATAGCCCCGTCAGCAACCAGATAACCGCAATTGCAATTCTTCCTTTTATCATTCAATAACCGGGGTTCTGGTCCCGCGTCGCATCGAGAACCGTATTGAAATTGAGCTCCGACACCGGGATAGGCCACAGGAATTGCTTATCCGCCACGTCCTTTCCTACTGTAGCCTTGATGATCTCTTTTGCTTTGCCGCTGCGCTTGAGATCGAGCCATCTTTTCCCTTCATACTGCGTTTCGTAGCCGCGTTCCTGCAGTACCCGGTCCAGGAATGATTGCGCATTATAGTCGGCCAGTGCCAGGTCAATCTCCGATGGGGCTGCCGGGTTTTTTCCGTAAGCCCTTCTCCGCACCATGTTCAGCTTTTCCATGCCGTCGGCCGTCGGTCCGTTGCTGACCCGGCTGTCGGCCTCTGCATAGAGCAGCAGCAGGTCGGCGTAACGGTACAACGGGTAGTCGTTCCCCGCCCCGGACCCTCCGAGCGCCTGCGGATCCGTGAATTTTTTATTCAGCAGGGAATTCGGTCCCAGGCCGATATCGTAGGAATACCATCCGTACAATTTTCTGAGATCGGCGCTGTCCCAATTTTTATACACCGGGTTGGCCTGGCTGTCGGTGTAGTGGGCGTAATAGCCCCCTGCCCCGTGCAGCCGGGAGCCGGGATGGTGCGCAAACATGACCAGGTTAAACCCGTACCCGCTTTGGCGGGTGTACTTCAGGTAAAAGATTTCCTCCGTAGTGCTTACCACATCGGGCCCGAAGATCTTCTGGAAGTCGTCGGCAACGGATACCTGTACCAATGAATATTTATTGGATCCGATCACCTCGAGGGCTTTGCTCCGCGCTTCGGAGTATTGGCCTTTGTAAAAGTACACATCTGCGAGGAGCGTCTTGGCAGCCCATTTCGAAGGCCTGCCCGCGATGGCCGGCGCATCCGGAAGATCCTGCTCGGCTACCGCAAGGTCGCTCAGGACCAGCTGATAGATATCATCGGCCGAGCTGCGGGGCAGGCTTTGCTCCGTCATATTGGCTTCCGTTCTCAGGATGACCCCTCCATAGTTGCGTACGAGATAAAAATAGGACAAGGCCCTCAGGAACTTCGCTTCCGCAACATATTTGGCGATATCCGCCTCGCTGATCCGCGAACCTTTAGGAGCATTCTCGATGACCAGGTTTGCGTTTCGTATGGCCAGGTAAAACTGGTCCCACATCTGGCCGGTACGGGTGATGTTGGTAGGGTCCAGGCCCTGGAATTCACTCAGGATCCCGTAGCTGCCCCGTCCGTATCCGTAGTCCACGTACGCCTCCATCTGGGCAGGATACAATCCCCCGAGGCAATTATCGCTTCTCAGCGGACCATAGATGGCGTTGACAGCCGACTCTACTTCGGCGGCAGTATTATAGAAGGTCTCTACCGCCAGTGATTTGGGCGATTCCACCAGCGCATCTTCACAAGCCAGGAAGATGATCGCCGGGAGAATCAGTATAAGCTTTTTCATTTTCTTCGAATATTAGGTTTAGAAACTGGCTTTTATCCCGAAGGTGACTGTCTTTGCCGTGGGATAGCTATAGTGGTCAATTCCCTGGCGGATCGAGTTCCCGCTCCCGTAGGAATTGATCTCCGGGTCCCACCAGGAATAATTCGTAAAGGTCAGCAGGTTCTGGCCGCTGGCATAGACCTGCACGTTCCGGATCCAGCCTACATTCCATTTCTGGAAAGGTATATTGTAACCGAGCTGGACATTCCTGAGCCGGAGGTAAGATCCGTCTTCTACAAACCGATTGGAAATGAAAGTAGCGGTAGTGCGGCTGATGACGGGGTATTTGGCGTCGGGCGTCTGTGGAGTCCAGTGGTTTTGGTACACCTCCCGCGGCATATTGAGCCCGAAGCCGTAGTCCAGTGTCTGGTTCACCGAGCTCAGGTTGAAGATATCGTTGCCTTTTGATCCCTGGAAGAAAAGGTTCAGCTCGAAGTTTTTGAACGACATCGTAGAATTGAAGCCGTAAATAAAGTCGGGGTTGGGGTTCCCGATGATGGTTTTGTCCATCTGGTTAATGGCCCCATCATTGTTGAGGTCGACATAGGTGATTTTCCCGTTTTCATCGTAACCTTTTTCGGTATATCCGTAGAAAGACCCGATCGGCTCTCCTTCTCTCAATATATTCAGCACGTCATTGACAACCGTAATGTTGATCGCTTCACCCAGTACATCCCGTCCGTCGTTCAGCTTCACTACCTTGTTCCGGTTGAAGCCTATATTGGCGCCGATGTCCCATTTGAAGGCTTTGTCGAAAGCTCTTGCATCAACCGAGAATTCCACGCCGCTGTTGCGGATCGCGCCGATATTCCGGATAGTGGTCGTGAAGCCCAGGGAAGAAGGAAGCTGCACCGTATTGAGCAGGTCTCTTGTGTTTTTGATGTAGTAGTCCGCCGTGAAATGGATCCTGTTATTGAACAGGGAGGCGTCCAGCCCTATGTCGGTCTGCCTGGTGGTTTCCCACCTGAGCGGGCCTGGCAGCCTGGTTCCCGGGGCAAAGGAAGGATAAAGGGCGTCCCCGAGAACAATCTTGCCGGGAGCCAGTTGATTAAGCGTATAATAGGCTTCGATAGCCTGGCTTCCGCTGGCGCCCCAGCCTGCGCGTACTTTAAGGTCGGATATAAACGAAAGATCTTTCAGGAACTCTTCTTCAGAGAGACGCCAGGCGATGGCCCCGGAAGGGAAGAATCCCCATTTTTTCCCTGTGCTGTATTGGGAGGCGCCGTCGGCCCTGAAGCTGGCGGTCAGGAGATATTTGTTTTTAAAGCTGTAATTGATACGGCCCAGGTAAGAAAGCAACGCCCATTTGTTATAGGAAGAACCGGGTATACCCGGCACCTCGGCAGAGCCCAGGCTGAAGGTTTCCTGGACATCGCTCAGGTAGCCGGTTCCCGAGCCGCTCAGTCCTTTACCGATATAGTCCTGGTAAGTGAAGCCGCCCAGCACGGTAAGACTGTGGTTGTCGGCAATGGTTTTGGCGTAGGTGACGGTATTCTCGCTGAGAACGCCGAATGCCTGGCTGGTGCTCACACTGGCGGATCCCCTCGAGTTGAGGAAGTTCAGCGTAGTGTAGCTGTCGGTGCGGTCGTCGGAGTTTTCGATGCCGCCTGAAAAGCGGAAGGTCAGCTCTTCTATCGGCCGGAAGGTCAGCGCGGCGTTGGCCAGCACCTTGTTGGCAATGGTCTGGTTGGTCTGCTCGTTGATATGGTTGAGCGGGTTGATCAGCACATTGGATCCCCATGGATAAGCAACCGACAGGTTCCGGTAGGAACCGTCCTCATTATACGGAGTCAGGGTAGGAGGAGCGGAGAGCACGGCCGAGATCATGGAACCGCCGCGGTTGCCGCCGCCGTTGTCACGCCTGCTGATGCCGGGACGCGACAGCGTAGCGCTATAGCTGACGCTGAATTTTTTGCTGATATCGTGGTTCACATTGGCGCGCAGCGAATAGCGGTTGTACCCGCTGCCGATTATGATCCCGTCCTGGTCGAAGATACTGCCGGAAACAGAAAACTGCGTTTTATCGTTCCCCCCGCTTACCGTCAGGTTGTGGGTGCGCAAAGGCGCCTTTCTGAAGATCAGGTCCTGCCAGTCGAAGCCTTCGCCGAGGCGGCTGATCTCATCCGGGGTAAACCGGGCGGCAAGCTTGTCATTTTCAGCCTGGAGGTTATAGAACTCTGCATATTCTTTCGCGTTCATCAGATCGAGCTTTTTTCTTAAGGTCTGGATTCCGTAGCTGGTTTCGAAATCTACGTTCGTCCTGCCGGCCTTTCCGCGTTTTGTGGTGATAAGCACCACGCCGTTCGCCCCGCGTGAGCCATAGATAGCGGTGGCGGAAGCATCTTTCAGGATCTCGATCGATTCGATATCCGAATTATTCAGCACGGTAGGATTGCTGCCCGATATCGGGAAACCATCTACTACATAGAGCGGTTCATTACTTCCCCGTACAGAATTGGCGCCCCTTATACGAACGCTTACGGCGCCTCCCGGCGCCCCTGTGTTTTGTACTACCTGGACTCCCGGCGCACGGCCGGATAACGCCTGCAGTACATTGGTTGCCGGAAATGCATTGATATCTTTGGCTTTGACCTGGGAAAGCGACCCGGTCAGGTCACTCTTTTTTATCGTACCGTATCCTACCACCACAACCTCCTCCAGCGACCTGGTATCGACCTGCAGCGTAACATGATGCGTCGTCTGGTTGCCGACCGTCAACCGGGAGGTAGTATAGCCGATGTAGGAAAAAATCAGCACGCTCGATGCCGAAGGCACCCGGAGCGAGTATTTCCCGTCGGCATCCGTGGATGTCCCCGTAGCGCTGCCCTCTACCAGTACGTTTACGCCCGGTAGCGCTTCATTGTCACTGCCTGTTACCGTGCCGGACACTACCATGTCCTGCGCGCCCGCAAACGTCACAGCTCCAATGAACAATCCGATAATCAATAGTAGTTTTTGCATTGGCTTGAATATATAAAAGTTAACCAATTTTTATAATATAAAAATTAATTTTACAATGTTTACAATTCTAGCCAATATTTAGGAAAAGTCAAGGGATAACTTTAATTTTTTATTGCTATCCCCTGATCCGGCATCACTTTTTATATGCTGCGCGGCACAAAAAAAACCGTACATCCCGGTGGGGGATGCACGGTCTCAAACTCTTTTCTTTACTCCGGCTTATTTCGCCGCTATCTCCAGGCGCTGCTTATCAGCTTCCAGGCGATTTCTCAGCTCGCTGTAGTCAACATCCTGCAGCGCGATATCCTTGTCGATCGCGATCGCTGCTGCAGTGGCTGCGCTCTGTCCGAGGATCATGAAAACAGGCTCCATCCGGATGGACCCGAAAGCGATGTGCGAGCTTGAAAGACAGATCGGAACCAGCAGGTTCTGAATCTCCTCTTTTTTGGGGATAAGCGAACCGTAGGAAATCTTATATGGCTGCGGCACTTTCACACCTATATCTCCTTCGTTCTGCACATACCCGTCTTCCTTGATATAGCGCTGGATATTGTGCGAGTCGAGCGTATAAGAACCCATGCCTACAGGATCTTTCACCTCCTTCTTGCCCAGCACCTCATGCTCGGTCATCACCGAAGTACCGATCATCCGGCGGGCTTCCCTGATATACAGCTGATGCGACCAGTTGCCGTTATCGGTAAATTCATCCTTCGGCAATCCCCATTCCCTGAATTCTTCCTGCACATCTTTCGGGATGCGCGGATCGTTGGCTATAAAATACATGAGGCCCTTCTGGTAGCTCTCGTGCTCTTTGATGATTTCCTTCCTGCGCTCGTAGGTAGCGTCGGGATAATCATAGTTAAACCCGATATTATCGGTGCTGAAAGGACCATGGTTGTTGGTATCCGTCTTCCTGTTCGGTATGATATCGAATTTCCGGAAAGTCTCCCGCCAGCCGCTGTTGTATACCCTGACGAGCAGCTCGTATTGCGTCGAATCGTAGTCTGCGGGTCTTGGAAAAGGAATACGGTTGTCCGGGTGGTTACTAAGGCACATCCTGAAGCAGTAAGCCTGTACTTTATGATCGCCCTCCCCCTTTACGCCGGGATCTTCCGTTGAAATTCTCGGCAGCACGCCGCTGGAAGGATCTCCCGGGATCTTGTAGGGGCTGATATCGGCTTCAAACCAGTGCTTGTGATGCAATACGCCGGTCTGGATGCCGTTCCATTCTTCGCCATATACGCTGTTGGCCTCACGTCCTACGTGGTAGCTGACGCCGGCTGCGGCCATCAGGTCGCCTTCATAGGTCGCATCTATAAACGCTTTTCCCCTGAAAGTCTTTCCGCTAAGCGTGGTGATGGAAACGATACGGTTGTCTTTTGTTTCGACCCCGGTGTCGCGGTTCAGCCATTCGTCGCGGTAGACCTTGATCCCGAGCTCCTTCACCCAATCGTCGTACACCCTTTCGGCAACATGAGGCTCGAACGTCCACATCGTCTGGTCGCTTTCGTTCATTGCTTTCGTTCCCTGGCCTTTATTGTCGAACTCGTCCTTTTTCTGCCATTTCCAGGTTTCGTCCTTGTTATACTCCTTATAGACCCTGTTGTAAAACTCGCGGGAAAGTCCGCCGATAGAGCCCGTGTTGCCGGAATCGGTGAAGCCGAGACCGCCGGAGGTCAGCCCGCCGAGATGGGTATCCGGCGACACCATAATGACCGACTTATTCATCTTGGCTGCCTGGATCGCCGCTACGACTGCAGCGGAAGTCCCGCCGTAAACAATAATATCCGCATCAGTTTCCTCTGTTCCCGATGGCTTTGGTGTACAGGAAAAAACGGTGGTGGCAAGCAACGCCATCGTTAAGAATATTCTATACATCTTTTTTATAATTAGGTTACTTAATCAGAAGTCGTGGTTTCCGACGACAGGCGGTAATTTTTTATTTCCCGGCTCTTTTCCAGATAACGGCATCGGCGATCACACGGCCCTTAGCCCCTTCCGTGCCGTACTCGACATAAGGCTGCGCTCCCTTAGCAATTTTCACCGAGGTAAGCCGGTGCCATTTACCCGAAGTCTGCCCTTCAATCGTGATCGCAGCTTTATCGATGACATGAGTTTCCACGTTGCTTCCATCCGAAACCCTGACGGTCGTAAGATCGGAGACTTCGGGCAGCATCGTAAAATAAACGTATACATCGTATTCGCCTTCTTCGATCGGAGACGGGGCAAACCGGACAGTACCTCCGCTCCCGGCCTGGGCTTCAAGAGCGGAAGGGCCATATACACCCCTCTTTACAGGCTGCCATTCCCCTGTCACCTGAACCCTCGCAGCATCGTTATCATCGACGACGATCTCGGCGGGCGAGCCGTCGGCCAGCGGGTTTTCCCTTAATTCCTGCTGCAATGCCTTTACATCGACATCCTGGACAGCGGCCCCGGCATCGATGGCCATGGCAGCGGCCACCGCCGCCGACTGTCCGAGCACCATAAATACCGGCTCCATACGGATAGAGCCGAATGCAATGTGGGAAGAAGATAATCCCACCGGCACCAGGAGGTTGGAGCATTCCGCTCTTTTCGGGACCAGCGCGCGATAGGAAATAGGATAAGGAGGCCCTCCGCCTACTTCAACATTCCCTTCATTTTTCACCATCCCGTTTACGACGATCCGCTGCGTATTATGGCTGTCCATCGTATAGGCGGCCATTCCCACACCATCCTCCACGATTTCCTCGCTGCGGCAATTGCGCTCTGTCATTACATACTCTCCGACGAGCCTTCTCCCTTCCCTGACATAGATCTGAGGCGTCCAGTGACCGTTATCCGCGTACTCGTCTTTCGGATAGCCCCAGTTCGCGATGTAATTGCGAAGCGTATCGGGAACCCGCGGATCCGTCTTCATGAAGTAAAGCAATCCCTTCGTATAATCGTAATGCTCTTCGTATATCTTTTTGCGTTCTTCGTGCGAAGCTTCGGCCCAGCTGTGACTGTACCCGATCATATCGGTTGAAAAGCCGCCGCGATTATTGATGTCCGTCTTTCTTTTTGGCATAGGGCTCCAGATAAAGTACTGGTTGACGGCCCGCATGGTGGGCTGCGCTTCTATCAGGCGTACCAGCAGCTCGTATTTGGTCGAATCATAGTTGTCCGGGCGGGTGATCGGCACCTGGTTCTCTACGCTGTCGGTAAGGCAGATCCTGAAATTATAAGCCTGCACCAGCTTGTCTCCCGCGCCTGTAGGCGATGGCCCTGCCTCGCTGATACCCCACAGCAGGCCGCTGGCAGGATCTCCGGGAACTTTATACGGACTCACCCCGTCAGGGAACTGGTGGTATCCCGACTTTTTGTGATATTCCGGGAGCTGGAACCCGCTCAGCGTTTCGTTATAAACGGAGTTGTCTTCCCTCCCGACAAAATAGGAAACGCCGGCAAGCGGCATCAGGTCGCCTTCATAAGTAGCGTCTATAAAAACCTTTCCTTTGATGGTACGCTCCGCCCCCGGGTCTCCCAGGGTATTCACGATCGTGACCGATTGTATGGCTGAGCCGTTCTTCTCTACCCGGGCGATCCGCTTGTTGACGATCACCGGTACATCCCCTTTTTCCAGGTATTCGCGAAACAGCTTCTCAGCTTCCTTAGGTTCAAAGGTCCACTGCTCAAACGTTCCGTACACCTTGCCCAGCTTTCTGTAAAACTCGCGGCTGATACCCGTAACGGCATGTTTATTCCCGATATCCGTTTGCCCGAGCCCGCCGGATGTGAGGCCGCCGATGTGCTCATCAGGATTGATAACCACGACTGATTTACCCATTTGCTTCCCGGTATAGGCTGCGATCACCCCGGCGGAAGTGGCGCCGTAGATCACGATATCGTATTCGTCGGCCGAACGGGAAGAGCTGCAATTAAAGAGCGTGTAACAGGACAAAATCAGAAGCAGTCCCCAAATTCCTTTTTTCTTCATAAGGTACATATAAGCGTTAAAAAATAAATACAGGTTGTTTTTCTATGGTTAATGCGTGTCCAGGTAATGAATACATTCCCTTGCTGTACGTGAAACATCCGCATCCGGGAAATCTACCTGTCTTTCGACCCACTTTCTGACCTCGCTCTGCTTTATGCCGCTGTTCCTGACCAGGCGAAGAAGCAGCATCACCAGCGGAGGTTCGGGCGATTCCAGGTCGCCTACCGCTGCATGGATAAAATCCCGGGCTGTTTCCGGGTATCCCTCCAGCCTGCTCAGGATGAACCGTCTCTGGGCAAAGCCCGAAATCCTGAAAAAAGAAGCCAGGTAACCGGCCGGAACAAAGGCCGGACGTCCTTTTGCCAGGAGCGTTTCAAGGATATTGTTCCGCAGGTAGCTGTCTCCTTCCCGGTAATTCAGCGAGATCTCTTCCAGCAATTCCGGGTTACGGAGCTCAGAGGTGTCCGTTACCGAAAGAGCCCACATCTTATCCTGCACCGACGGGCTCTTTAAAAAAGAAAGGACCAGGCCGGGCGTGATATAATTCCTGACCACGCCGGGTATGCTGTCTCTTGTCTCTCCATACACCAGGTGCCAAAGCGTAAAGGTCGTATAGGCGGCGCCCCCGACCGTATAGGGTGCGATATCTCTTTTGGTAGCCCCGCTCGTTACGTCTGCCTTTGCATGCTGCCCGTCTGCCGGCGCCGTACCGGGTGCAATGTCTGTATCCTGTACATTTCCGAGCGGTGAAAGCGGATCGTTCAGAAGCGCGTGCAGACGATCATAATCCGACGTATCGAACAAGGCATGATCGTATTTCGTGAGCACCTCGCCGGGCTCCATCGCAAACCCGAGGTATTCTCCCGAAACCGTCCAGAACAGCCTCAGGTAAACGGGTAGACACTCCCCTTTTTTACACACTTCCGTAAGGACTGTCCTGGATACGGCGACAGGCAGCCCTGCCCGATCGAGGCATACCGTCACCGACTTGTCGGGAACGTGGTCTGAAAAGCCAACGGCATGGCGCTCGCGGCGGACTATCGCTTCGGGGTCAAAACCCTTATTGAAACGCGATATTCCTCCCGGGTAAACCGGGACGCCGCTCAGCAAAACCAAAAACCCGAATGACCAGCCTAATCTTTCTCCCACGGAAGCAATGCGGTTTCTTTAAAAGATGACCCGAGCCGGTTGGCTCTTTCTATTATGGCGAGGGCTTCAGCCGGTTCGCGGTAAACCCTGATTTCCGCTATGCCGCCAGGCTTATGCTCTTCGAGCACAACCCGTATTCCCTTTGAGGCAGTTTCTTCAACCGGGATAACCAGGCGTCGTTTTAACCCCGGGTTATCCACGTTTTTCAGCAGCATCCATCCCTGCTTTTCGTCCAGCTTCTCCAGCCTGAAGCTGCGGTAGGCCAGCGCTCCGCGATTTTGAAAAACGACATGAACCGCATTAAACGTCCGTGGAACATCCCAGCCAAGCGAAAGCCAATGAGGCGCTTCTTTTCCCGGATCAGGCACCCAGGCATTCATCGCCGCCCGGGCCGACGGAAACATAGAGGGAAAGCGGGCCCGGGAAAAGCCGTTGATCACCTCCGAAGCAGTTTCTTTCCCGTCGGAAGCGTTGGCAACAGCCGAGAGCGCCAGGTCGCCGGGGTCTTCGTTAGGCACTTCGATCAGGAAAGCGCCGTCTTTCAGCAATTTCTGCTGAAGCGTATGCAGGTGCTTCTGATAAATCCCGCGGGGCGTTTCTCCCAGCCGTATGCACATACCAGCCGCCGTACCGGCCGCCTGCCCGATCACACCCGTGGCATACATCACCCTGGTAGCCGTAAGCGCCACATGGGTCACCGAGATATTACGCCCGGCCATCATCAGGTTTTCTATATTCCTGGAATACAGGCTGCGGTAGGGCACGGAATGGTACACCCCGCCGTGCGTATGATTATTCAGCCTTTCCTTATCGAAAAAGCCGAGAGAAGGATGATCGTCCAATCCCCATCCGCCGTACGATATCCTGTCGTCGGGCAAAGATTGTTCCGTAACATCCTTTTCTGACATAACGTAATCTCCCAGCAAACGGTAGCTCTCGCGCAAGCCCACAACGTGCCCTACCCAGGCCAGCTTCATCTTTTCCGATTTATGCTTCGCTTCCGGGCAATAGTTTTTAAGATGATCCCAGATGCCATAGATCAGCCTGAACAGATCGTCCCTGACGGCTTCGGCGTTCTGGTAGGTTTTATCCGTTCCGCCCAGCTCTATCACCCACTGGTTATCGATCGGGCCTATCTTAGGATGGCGCCCGTGTGTAAAATCGCTGCATGAGTGAAACCGGTAAGCCCAGTCCGGCGAAGAAAAAGGAGCCGCCCCGGGCTGTTCCGTAAACCAATACTTGAGCGAGCTCGGCAATGTCGTCTGATCGGCTACGTCGGGCGCTTTGGTCTCGTTATATGCTGCCCGGGCTTCCCTGCCGTAGAGGTATTCCGCCCCCGATTTAAGCCCTACTATCCCGTTACCCGTGCAATCCATAAACAGCTTGCCCGTGAAGCTGATCCGCTTGCCTGAAGGCACCTGCACGCATTCCACACCGGCTATGCGATGATCTGCAGCCATTGTCACGTCGGTTGCGTGGGTGTTGAGGTACAGGTCGAGGAGCGGCTCGGCTTGCACCAGCTTCAAAAGGCGGTCGGGCCAGAGCTTCCCGCTTTCAAAATACGTCTGGCCGCCATATGGCGCTATCTCCTCGATCAGCCCGGTCTCTCTCGGATCATACTTTCGTTCCTCGGGATTTAAAAGGGTTTGCCTGAAACCTACCGGCGGCACCAGGTTTTCGAGGCTGGCATTCCCGCCGAGCTGGTCCCGGTTTTGGATCAGCACCGTCCTGGCGCCCTCGCGGGCTGCCGCCACGGCGGCAAGACAACCGGCCACGCCGCCCCCCACCACCACTACGTCGTAATCTCCCTTTGGCGCGACCTGCGGGCTGATGGCGCCGAACTTCATACGCAGCGCCGCCAGCTCTTTCACATCGCCCGGCGGGCGCCAGTCCTGGTCAGCCGAGAACACCAGGGCGTCACACCTGCCGTAATACCCGGTGAGATCCTTCATCCTGATCGTGTTCCTTTTGGCGAGCGACACCACGCCGGCGTCTTCCCAGTTCCATCCGCTCCGGCCACCTGCACCGAAAGTCTTTTTAATCGTGTTGCCGTTTATCTCCAGCCCAAACCTGCCGGGATGCTTTTCCGGGAACCAGTCGTTCGACCTCACCCATAGCCTGTACTTCCCCGGGGCAGCTGCTTTTATCGTTGTAACGGCATCCTTTACCTTTTCACCGTACCCGATCGCCATCAGGTAAGGCGAGCCCATCTGGTCGATGAATTGCCAGTCGTTTACCCACCCGCCGGGATCGTCGAAGTGCTCCGCCTCCACCCAGATCTTCTCCTGGCTGCGCGCTGCCGGGAATACCTTTTCCGTGGTCTGTGTCTGCACAGGCCACCTGTCACCTGCTCCAATCTGTTCCGACCTGTGAAGACACAGCCCGGGGGGCATTACTGCCAACAGGAGCAGGATCATCGACGGAAAAAACTTTCTCTTTCTCAGAGGCATATGGTTCAGGGGTTTAAATATCTGCCATCCGCTAGCGAACAGGCTGCCATATCAGGGCATCCGCTACAACTTCCTTTGAATCGCCCTTACCCAGCACCTTCACGGCACATGCTTTCCCCGGCTCGAGCTTATACTTCCCGAGCGAAACCCAATCGCCCGAAGGCAGGCCGAGCTCCGTCACTTCGCCCGTCTTTATGACAACTTCGTTCTCTTTGCCTCCTGCAGTCACTATCGCGGTTATCTCCGGGCTCAGCCGCTGGAAATTGGAAAAGTACATGAATATTTCGTACGTTCCGCCTGCTTTGATCTCGGGGTTGTACCTCACATAGCTTTCCGCGTCCTTAAGCGCTCCGGCCGACAGATGGTTCCTGCCATAGCCGCCCCGCGCTTCTTTCCATTCACCCGCTACCTCCACCCATTCGGGGTGATCGTTGTCTACCAGGATTTCAGGGCTGCTGCCATCGGCCAGCGGGTTTACCCTGAGGCTTTCCTGCAAAGCCTTCACATCTACCTCCTGGACTGCCTGGCGGTTATCTATCGCCATCACGGCAGCAGTCGCGGCAGACTGTCCCAATACCATGAATACGGGTTCCATACGGATAGAGCCGAATGCTATATGAGACGCCGAGACACAGACCGGTACCAACAGGTTTTTACATTCTCCTTTCTTAGGGACGATCGAGCGGTAAGAAATAGGATACGGTATCCCCAGGCCTACCTGCACGTCGCCTTCATTTTTTACCATCCCATTCACGACGATGCGCTGGATATTATGCGAATCCATACCGTACGCAGCCATTCCCACGCCGTCTTCCACTGTTTCTTCCCGCTGACAATGCTTCTGGGTCATCACCACGTCGCTTACCATCCTCCTGGCTTCCCGCACGTATAATTGCGGTGAAAAGCCTCCGTACTCTTTAAACTCGTCTTTTGTATAACCCCACGTCTGCATATCCTCTCTTATGTGCGCGGGCATCCGCTCGTCGTTTGCCATGAAATACAAAAGCCCTTTTGTATAATCCTCATGCTCTTTCCATATCCTGGCTCTCGTCGCATAATCTCCTTCCGGATAATCGTAGTTGGCTCCGATCATATCGGTTGAAAACCCTCCGAAATTGTTGAAATCGGTTTTCCCGTTGGGCATTGCCTTGATCAGGTAGTTGCCGGAGTGGTGCACTATTTTCCGCCCATCGGCGAGCGTATCTCTTTTAAATGAGCTTTTTACCGTTGTCCATGTTTCCTTCTCAAGGATCCTGAGCAGGAGCTCATACCGTTGGGGATCGTAGTTATCGGGTTTTGTAAAGGGCAATTGGTTGGCCTTATCCTGTGTCAGGCACAGTCTGAAATTGTAGGCCTGGATCTTTTTATCGCCGGCCCCGGTAGAATCGAGCGCTCCTTCGGCCACTCCCCATACCAGTCCGCTTTCCGGCTTGCCACGCTCTTTGTAAGGGTCGACGCCGTCGGGAAGCTGATGAAAAAGCGAGAGCTGGACACCGTTATAAGTCTCGCCATACCGGCTGTTGTGCTCACGTCCGAATGTATAGCTGAC
>MEDT01000064.1 GCA_001724175.1 Cytophagaceae bacterium SCN 52-12
GTTCTTCTAATAATTCTGCAAATTACTGACCTATATCCGGTTTTTACAATCGTTTGTAAACAGCATTTATCTACTATATAATGAATTAATATTATACTATGAATGTAGTAGCGAAATCGATCAACAAATCAATTATCTTTGCAAGAAAAAAACACCGTTATGCACAACATAGCTGAATTACCTACCCTACAGGGACTTTTGTTAGAGGATCATGTGCTCGTAGCTGAAGGACTGGGCGAGATTCTCCGGAAAATCTTAGGCCCTGAGTCTTCTATAGACATATTTCACTCCGCTAAGCAGGCAAAATTGAGTTTGGATAACAGGAAAATTGATTTCATCATAACGGACCTTATGATACCAGGAGATAATATTATCGAATTCATAAAGTATTGTAGGCTTAAAGACAAAAATATGGCAATCTTGGTTGTGACCGGTATTATGGAAGCTACCAGTATCAAATCCTGTCTGGCCGCTGGAGCAAATGCATATTTAAGCAAAACTTCTAACCCACACGAATTGAAACAGGCATTGGAATACTCGTTCAAGGGGAAGACATTTATTAGCAGCGACTTAAGTGGACTACTTGCAGGTAGTATATTGGCGAGAGAACGGACGAACTTAACCTCCAAAGAACTGGAAGTATTAGTACTTTTTGCAAAAGGTAACAGCACAAAAAAGGTTGCAGAAGCTCTTTTTGTTAGCCCGATTACTATTATGACGCATAAAAGAAATATTATGAGTAAACTTAATATTCACTCCATTGCGGAAATGGTAAAATATGTTTACGAAAACAACCTAATTTAATTTGACTATTTTCTACTAGTCGAATAGGTTTTGAGCGAAATTCCCCTTGCCTATTCAACTCTATTATAGAAAATAAACCCCGAAAAGTATGGCAGATTTTAACAAAATGACATCAAGGTATTTCATCCGGCCTTTGTTTCGACTAGGCGGGTTGCTTTTATGGAGGCCTTTAATTTTTTATGGGATTGCGTTTCTCGTTATTTCTAAACTCTGCTGCTTTGGTCAGAATCCTGTTGTACCCCAGGATTGGGAACAAATAGCCGACTTGCACAATAGGGGTTTAATTGGAGACACTACCTATTTTCTGGAGGCTGAAAAGTTATCTGAACGATCATTCCGGGATCCGGAGCTCAAAGAAAAGCTCGAACGCTACAGACGAACAGCATGGAGTGACAGCAAATATCAACCCTATCGGGCTAAATATTATGCCTTTCTGGCTAATCACGCTATTTTTCTACATAGGGAGGGCTATGCAATGTACTACCTTCAGAAAATGGAGGAGCAAGCGCCAAAAGAAAAGCCTTATGTGAGTACCCTTTCGCAAGCCAGGTCACTTCTTGCAATTTATGGAAGAAATAAAAATTTAAACCATAACAGGCAGATTACGTTGCTTGATAGTATCCTTCCTTTTTTGAAATCATTGCCCGGATTCGTTGCCAATAAGCAAGTCCCGATCAACACATGTGTAAACGGTATGACGATCCTTAACGCCGGCGCGCAACTCTATCTTGTCAGAAGCGACTCGGTGATGGTATCGCAGATGCTGAATGTCGCAAAAGAGCTGTGGAAGGCAATGGAGAAAGATCCGTATGAAAATACAGGCAAAATGCTCCAATGCCACTTATTACTATATGCAGCGGAGCGGGCTTACGCCCAAGTTCAAATGAATATCAACGAGGAAGGAAAACTACTTAACAGAACCCTGAAATTAATAGAATATGAAGGATCAGAGCTAAACCCGCTGTGGAAACGAGCCTTTGAAAGTGCTACTTTAATGAAACTCATCGACTATCATATTAAACAACGTCATATCGATAGTAGTAATTACTACTTCAACAGCTTGAAACAAAAAGTAACATCTTATGGCGAGCATGAATCGGGCGATGGTACCAGATTTCTATTATACGAAGGGGAAATAGATGCGTTAAACGGGAACTATAAGACCGCCTATCAAAAGGCGCTCAAAGCATACGAAAGGAACGACTCAATAATAGCAGTGAAAATCGCCGACATTGACAACAACATGTATGCGCATCTGGTGGCGGAACAGAATCGTTTAGACCTTGCTCGATCCGAAGTATCAAAAAGCCAGCGAACTTACGCCATGACAATCATAGTCGGCGTTTTGGTAGCTGCAGTTATAGCATTTACTTTTCGGCTAAAGCAAAGAGACAGAAGGGCCAAACATCAGATTGAAGAGCTGGGTCGGGCTACCCGGCTTGAAATAGAATCCCTGCAGGCCAATGCCGATATGATCCAAAGGAGGATGAGTATGGAACTTCATGACGGACTTGCCGGAATGCTGGTGGGAATAAGTCAACAACTGGATTTGGAGGTGATGAGTGAGCTTGACGAAGCAAGAAGTGAACGGTTAAAAAAAATAGCGGATCTGGCGAAGGAGGTTTATAGGGAAGCACGGCTAAAAAGCCATGATTGGCACAGGCAAGGAGTTTTAGAGGAATTTAGATCCTTCTCCCAAAGCGTTAACAGGATTATCGGTCAGGCTCTTTCAAAGGAACAATATGATATCCAGATCGAGATCGACAATTTCTGCCTGGAAAATACTACGCTGGATATCCGCGTTCACTTGCTGAGAATCATTCAGGAGGCAGTGACAAATGTAATGAAGCATGCCAAAGCAAGTGTGTTTAAGTTGTTCCTGTATGAAGACGAAGGATTCATCACACTCAACATATCGGATAACGGAAAAGGGTTTATTTCTGAAAGCAGGCGGACCGGCGGGCTTGGACAGCAAGCATTAAAAACAAGGGTTATAGAGATGTGTGGTTCACTTGAAATCAAGTCTTCGGCAGAGGGTACAGAATTGCTAATTCACATTCCATTTTAGAAATATCCATCGGAGCCTTTTTCTTTCGGCTGAATGTCCAATCTTTATTCTTTTTGTAGAGAGCATACCTCTATGCGCCAACGGTTGCCAACCAACGACACTTGATATGAAGAAATACTCGTTTGTCAAGAGTCGAAAAGTCCTGGATGATAACGGATTGAGCCCTTTTGATCCTCTATTCTACCACCCTTTTAGCCACCCCTCAAAAGCAAATCCTCTGCAAATCAACAATTTACAGAGGATTTCAGTACCCAGGGCCGGAGTCGAACCGGCACGGCCTTGCGGCCACAGGTGTTTGAGACCAGCGCGTCTACCGATTCCGCCACCTGGGCATGCTATGCTTCCGCATTGGGACTGCAAAAGTAAGGAGAAAAATGATTTGCACAAGCTTTAAAGCACCAAAAATGTATTTCCTTTCACAGGCTGCCGGGGCCATCCTACTCATAACGGAGCGCCTCTATAGGATCGAGCTTTGAGGCCTTTACCGCCGGGTATACGCCCGATAAAACCCCAACAATAATACACACCAGGATCCCGAGAATCATCCACAGCCACGGGAAAACAAACCCGGCCGTGCCCTGGCTGATCACGCCCGACAGCACATTACCGATAAGCAGCCCCAGCAGCAGGCCGCCAAACCCGCCCAGGAGGCAGATGATCACCGCTTCGCTCAGGAACTGGAACCTGATCACACCCGGGGTGGCGCCCAGCGATTTGCGGATGCCGATCTCTCGGGTCCGCTCGGTTACGGATACCATCATGATGTTCATCAGCGCGATGGAAGCCCCCAGCAGGGTGATGATCCCGATGACAAATCCGCCGATACGCAGATAGCCGGTCACGTTTTCAAGCTCCTTCACCAGGGCGTCGGCCCTTTCGATCAGGAAAGAATCATCCTGGCCGATCTGGTCGTTTCTTACATTTCTCATGAGTCCCCTGGCCTCCTCCACGATGGTTTCTCCTTCAAGAACATCGGGAGGCGAAGCGGTGATGGTATAGGTCAGCGCCCGGTTGGCAGCCAGCGCCCGGCCGGTCGTCAGGGGCACCAGCAATATCCTGTCGGACCCTGTCCCCCCGCCCAGCTCTCCTTTTTTATCCAGTAGACCTACCACGAGGAACCGCCCGCCCAGGAAAGAAATATGCTTCCCTACCGGGTCCAGGTCGCCGAAAAGGTTCCGCCCGAGCTCCTGCCCCAGCACCGCGACGTTCATGGTATTTTCTATATCCGACTTGTTGACATTCCTGCCCTTCCCTACCGTATAGCCTTTAATGCCCAGGTAGTCTTCGTCTATCCCGACTACATTGATATTCGGGTTTGTCTTTTTGGATCCGTACTTAACCTCCACCGCCCCGCTTACATTTGCATATACCGACACTCTTGCATCATACTTCTCCTTGAATTTTCCGGCAAAGGCAGTGGCTTCCCGGAAGGTGACCGGCGGGTTGATCCTGGCGCTTCGCCCCCTGTTCCGCTGCCAGGGATCCGAATTATTGACAATGGTAAAGGTATTCGTCCCCAGCTCTGCGAAGGTGTCGCTCACCGATTTCTGAATACCGTCTACCGCCGTCAGGATCCCCACCAGCGACGTAATGCCGATCGCGATGATCATCGCCGTCAGCACCGTACGCAGCACATTCCCCTGGATCGACCTTACCCCTTCCCTGATGTTCTCCCCTATATTCATTGGAAATTGTAAAGTTGTTTGTTGCGTGGCAGAACCAATAAATTTCCTACCTTCATCGTTAATTTTCAAGGTCCTTTTCCTCCTCCCGGAAGATACGCTCCCCGAGGATCAATTTATGATGGTAAATCTGCAAATGAAGATTGAAAGATTCAAACCGGTGATACGCTTTATTATTCCGTTTATCATTTTTTTTACATTCCTGCATCCTTCTTCAGCCAATCGCCTGCTGATCCCGATGGATGAAGGACAGACCAATCATCTCAAATCCTACGGGATTGCCTTCTGGATATTAAGCAACTACGACACTGAGATAGACTGGCTGCTCAATTACCGGGGCGGCAGCTTCATGGTGACGTACAACCAGAAATTTGCCTCGGAAATGACCGTGAGGGGCGTCAGCTACGAGGTGATATCGGAGGCCGGCGCCGCTTCGATCCTGGAGGAAGTAACGGCGCCCGATGTCAATATGGATGCCGTAAAGCTTCAGAAAGCACCTAAAATCGCAGTTTATACCCCAAAAACAAAGCAGCCCTGGGACGACGCCGTAACGCTGGTCATGACCTATGCCGAAATCCCCTACGACATGATCTTCGACGAAGAAGTCCTCAACGACAAGCTGCCCGAATACGACTGGCTGCACCTGCACCATGAGGATTTCACCGGGCAATTCGGCAAGTTTATTCATTTCAAGGATTTTCCATGGTACCGCGAGCAAAAACGGGTCGCTGAAGAAATCGCTGCCAAATTCGGATTCTCCAAAGTATCGCAGCTCAAGCTGGCGGTCGTAAAAAAAATCGCGGAGTTCGTCTCCGGCGGCGGGTATATGTTTGCGATGTGCAACGCGACCGACACTTTTGACGTCGCGCTGGCCGCAGAAGGTGTCGACATCGTCGAATCGGTTTACGATGGCGACCCGGCCGATAAGTCCGCCAACCAGAAGCTGAACTACGACGCTACACTGGCTTTCAGGGATTTCAAAGTGGTTATCCCGGCTTATGAGATCGAGTTTTCCGAGATAGATAACCAGCAGGAACAGCGGGGGCTGCATGAAAACAACGATTTTTTCACGCTCTTCCAGTTTTCGGCCAAATGGGACCCCATCCCTACCATGCTTACCCAGAATCATTCGACCCTGATCAAAGGTTTCCTGGGTCAAACCACGGCGTTTAAGAAGAAATTCATCAAGCCTGAGGTCGTCGTACTCGCAGAAAACAAATCGGCAGGCGAAGCCCGTTACATTCACAGCACCTACGGCCGCGGCTTCTTTACTTTTTACGGCGGCCATGACCCCGAAGATTATCAGCACCGTGTAGGCGAAGAGCCCACAGACCTGAACCTGCACCCCAACTCGGCGGGCTACCGGCTTATCCTGAACAACATCCTCTTCCCTGCTGCCAAAAAGAAGAAATTAAAAACCTAGCTGAGCAGATCCCGCATATCCTTCCCGTTCAATGACAGGTAGTCGCTTACGTACCGGCTGCAGGCCGGCAGCTCTTCGGGCCGGTGAGAGGTCAGCACGCCTACGACTTTCGCCCCGGCGGCCAAAGCGGCTGTGATCCCCGAAAAAGAGTCTTCAAAAACTACGCAGTCCCGGGGCTCCGCTCCCAGGTTAGCTGCCGATTTAAGGTATACCTCCGGATCCGGTTTATGATAAACGACATCCTCGCTGGCAAGCATCGAATCAAAAAGCGGCTCTATAGACAAGGCCTTCAGGATCATGTCAAGGTTGGCAAAAGGCGCCGACGTAGCCACTGCCAGCTTAAAACCCGATGATTTCAAATCATAAAAAAAGTCGATCAGGCCGGGTACCGGCGTTACCTTGTCCCGGTATATTTCCCTGAAAAGACCTTCTTTCTCATTTTCGAGCTCCTTAAGCTCGTCGCCTTTTATCGTGCGCTTCAGAAAATGCGTCAGGATATAGCTGTTGCTTTTCCCGAACATATGCTCGGCAAACTCCGCGTCGGTGGGAACGAATCCTCTCCTGGAAAAAAAAATCCTGAATGCTTCAGAATGGTAAGGATTGGTATGGCAGATCACGCCATCCATATCGAAAATAGCTCCTATATTGACAGACATGGCGCAAATATAGGAACTATCAGGACTCCTGAAGCGCCTTTTCGATAAGCTCATGGGTTTCGGGGGTATCCCAATGCGCAGCCCCTATCACCTGCGCGAGTATCCTGCCTTTGTAGATGATATAGCTCCTCGGGATGGCGTTGCCGTCCAGCACGCCCGGGTACCTGTCGGCATATATATAAAAGGGCAGCTTATACCCTTTTCTGGTTATAAAGGGCACGATCGTCTCCGCATCTTCATCTGACACGATATAAAAGCGTACTTTGTCATTGTCCGTGTACCTTTCATACAGGCTCTGGATCCCGGGCATCTCCATTACGCAGGGGCCGCACCAGGTAGCCCATACATTCAGGAAAACCAGCTTGTCCTTGTCCATATCCACCTGGTTTCCTTCCAGGTCGGACATGGCAGACAGATACGGCTCCTGGCCGATCTGGGGCTGATCCTGAACAGCGATAGATTCGGCGTCCCCTCTGCTGCCATTGCTGAAAGTAAGATAAAGCACCAATACGGCAAAAGCTGCCAGCAGCGCTACAAATATGACTCCTGATTTACCTTTCATTAAAATTAAGCTGATACTTCGTGATAAGTCTTTGTAAAATTGACAAGCAATTACAAAGCTAACCCGTTTAAATTAAAAACGTTAATTTTACCCTGATATTCAAAACATACCCAAATGGCTTTTCGAGGTTTCATCCTCCGGGCGCCGGTATTGCATGTGGAAGGGATGGCCCTGTTCCCTTTTATACTGGTCAGGAGCGGAAAAACGAACAAAATCCTGCTGAACCACGAACAGATCCACCTGCGGCAGCAGCTCGAGCTGGGCATACTCCCGTTCTATATTTTCTACCTGGCCGAATATTTCATCAGGCTGGCCCTGTACCGCAATCACGCCAAAGCTTACCTGAATATCTCTTTTGAAAGGGAAGCTTACCGGCATCAGCATAATCTGCTCTACCTTAAAGAAAGAAAGTGGTTTGCGTTTCTTAAGTATTTGTAGGGCGCTGCCGTTTTCAACTCTAAAGCTTTTTGGCAGGAAAAGCGACATTCTGATAGCAGGCTGCACAGCTGATAGGTCGCACCCGGGCGCAACCCTGCCAATCTGTCAGACCGCCCCTCCCCTTTCCGGCCTGGTACAGGCTTTTTAGCTAAACAGGCTATACAACGATTAAACAAACGAATCATAATTAATACAATGGGAAAAATTATCGGCATTGACTTAGGCACCACCAATTCTTGCGTTGCGGTCATTGAAGGAAATGAGCCTATCGTAATTCCGAATAGCGAAGGCGCGCGCACTACTCCTTCAGTAGTCGCCTTTATGGACAATGGAAATGGTGAGAGAAAGGTTGGAGCGCCTGCAAAACGTCAGGCGATTACTAACCCCAAAAATACGATCAGCTCGATCAAGCGTTTTATGGGAAAACGCTTCGACGAAGTTTCCAAAGAAATTGCGACTTCTGCTTATGAAGTAACGAAAGGAGCAAACAACACTGTCAGGGTGAAAATCGGCGACAGGCAATATACTCCCCAGGAGATCTCGGCCTTTATCCTTCAGAAAATGAAGCAGACTGCCGAAGATTACCTCGGACAGGAAGTGAAAGAAGCGGTCATTACAGTACCGGCTTATTTTAACGACGCCGAGCGCCAGGCTACCAAGGAAGCCGGGCAGATCGCCGGCCTCGATGTAAAAAGGATCATCAACGAGCCTACCGCCGCTGCGCTGGCCTACGGTCTCGACAAACTTAATAAAGATGTAAAAGTCGCGGTATTTGACCTCGGTGGCGGTACTTTCGATATTTCCATCCTTGAGCTGGGCGATGGCGTCTTCGAAGTAAAATCTACTGACGGCGACACGCACCTGGGTGGCGACGATTTCGACCAGGTGATCATCGACTGGCTCGCAGACGAATTCAAAAAAGATGAAGGCGTAGATCTCCGCCAGGATCCTATGGCGCTGCAGCGTTTGAAAGAAGCTGCCGAAAAGGCCAAGGTCGAGCTTTCCAGCTCCACCCAGACCGAGATCAACCTGCCTTATATCTTCCCGGTGAATGGTATCCCCAAACACCTGGTGCGTACGCTGACCCGCGCGAAATTTGAGCAGCTTGCCGATTCTCTTTTCCAGAGAATGATGGAGCCGGTCAAAAGAGCGCTGAAGAATTCGGGGTTTTCTACCAGCCAGATCGACGATGTCATCCTGGTGGGAGGCTCTACCCGTATTCCGAAAGTACAGGAAGATGTGGAGAAATTTTTCGGGAAAAAGCCTTCTAAAAGCCTCAACCCCGACGAAGCCGTCGCTTTGGGCGCTGCTATACAGGGCGGGGTATTTACCGGCGAGGTAAAAGACGTGCTCCTGCTCGACGTGATCCCCCTGTCGCTCGGTATAGAGACCCTGGGCGGTGTGTTCACCAAGCTTATCGAATCGAACACGACCATCCCGAGCAAGAAAACGGAAACTTTCTCTACTGCGGCCGACAACCAGCCTTCCGTAGAAATCCATATCCTGCAGGGCGAAAGGCCGATGGCCAGCAATAACAGGACCCTCGGTAAGTTCCACCTCGACGGGATCCCGTCGGCTCCCAGGGGAGTTCCTCAGATAGAGGTTACTTTCGACGTGGACGCGAACGGTATCCTGAATGTTTCGGCCAAAGACAAAGGGACAGGCAAGGAGCAGAAAATCCGTATCGAAGCTTCCAGCGGGCTGACCGAAGACGAGATCAACCGCATGCGCGACGAGGCGAAAGCCAACGAGGAAGCCGACAAGGCGGAGAAAGAAAAGATCGAAAAGGTCAACGCTGCCGATACTACGATCTTCACTACTGAAAAGCAGTTGAAAGAGTACGGCGATAAACTATCGGCTGATAATAAATCCAACATCGAAGCGGCCCTTGGCGAGCTTAAAACCGCTCACCAGGCAAAAGATCTCGCCGCGATCGATGCAGGGCTGGCCAAACTGAACGCTGCCTGGGAAGCCGCTTCCCAGGAACTGTATGCCGCTACCCAGAACGCGGAAGCGCAGGCAGGCGCACAGGATGCAGGCAGCAATACCGGCGGCTCTTCTTCGGCAGAAGGCGAGGTAACCGACGTGAATTTTGAAGAAGTGAAATAAGATTACGGCGAAAGTCGCCGTATCAAAAGTAAAGCCCGGCTTCCGTCCTACGAAAGCCGGGCTTTTTTGTCCTGGCGTTTTTTTACCGCTACTGACCTTGCCCCTGCCATTCATTTACGCCGTCCCTGATCCTGTTCCGGAAGGTAAGCGTATCCTGAGCGTGGTGCGTGTTCCCTTCATTATCGGTAAACTTGTAATTCAAAAGGATCTTGCGCTGCTGCAGATTCCGGACACCATTGAAGCTGCTCTGCCCGTCTGCCTCAAACTGGTAGGTCGAGCCTTCGGCGCTTCCCACCAGGATGTTATTTCCATCGAGCTGTAATTTGATTTCGGCCCTGGTGGAATTAACGTTGCTGTATCGCTGCACGGTCAGGGAATTATAGCCGGAGGTAACCAGGCTCCATATTTCATTGGCGCTCTGCGAAACGAAGGTATTGTAAACTATCTTCTTCAACACATTGCCACCCGGATCCTTCACCGTCGTCACCCCGCCGTGGAGGTAATTCCCGTATAGCATATTTTCAAATTTCAGGGCTATCACCGCGCTTTTCTTATCTTCCAGAAGACGGTCGGCGTCGACATTGGTTAAAGAAAAAGGGATGGCGTACTGAGCTTTGATCGTTCCGGGCTCCGATAAAAAAGCTGAAGAATCGGCCGTTATCTCGATCGTTCCGGTATGGTTACCGGGCAATATCTCGATGGTATTGTCGTGGCTCAGCTTATAAAATGAGGCAGGCATCAGGCGCAGCGTATCTATCAAAGCCATTTCATTCTTGATATAGGGATAGCTGCTGCCCTTCATGTCCTGCAGCGTCTTGTTGCTTATAAGATCGGGATCGATCTTAAATACCGCCTTCCTCGTATCTGTATTGTTTCTTACGCCTCCCAGCTCCGCCCCGAATTTGATCTTCATTCCTTCCCCCACAACAAAAGTCCGCACATCTACCTGGTAGGGTATATAGATGGTCGTGTACTCATAGTCATGAATATAGTCATCATAACACGAGCCCAGGAAAGGGAAGATCAGTACTAAAAGATATTTTGTCCAATTTCTCATCTTTGTCAACTTAAGCTTTTGTTTAATTCCAACCTTCCCAGCCTTCATTCTGAACGAGCATGCTCATTCTCAAAACCTCGCTGTAAGGGATCGGCAGAAATGCGGATGTATACGAACGTTTTTCGATCGGTGTCTTCTTGTAAACAAATGTGGTATCCGAGCTTTTTACCACTTCCACCCCGTGAACCGTCGTATTGATTTCAGCCAGGTCGGTAGACCATCTTCTGAGATCAAAAAAGCGTTTTCCTTCAAAACAGGTTTCGAGCCTTCTTTCTGTCCTTACCAGCTCTTCAAAAGCTGCCTGTCCCAAACCTGCCGTCTCGTTCAGGTATTCATCTGCTGCTCCGGGTACCGCGGGAGAGATACCTTTGCTGCCCGCCTGCGTGCCTCTCGCCCTGAGGTATTGTATCGCCGTCTTCGCAGACATCCCGTATCTCGCATCGTCATTAGGCCCTACTACCCTGTTGGCTGCTTCTGCAAAAGCCAGTACCATGTCCGTCCACCTGTAGTAAAAAACTGACCTCGGCTGCCTGTTGACGGCGGCATCCAGCCGGTTGTACCCCATAAAGATGAATTTCTTTATATGGTAGTTCGTAAGGCTGTTGTTCGATACCAGGCCGGCGGCATCTTTTCCTCCGCTTTTCCAGTTTTCAAAAGTATACATCGCCGCACCGGTATGGTTCCTCTTCGCGGTCGCCGTATTGTAGAAAATGGTGCTGTAGAACCTCGGGTCTCTGCCCTCATAGGGCTTTTCGGGGTTATAGCCGCTCCGCGGATCCGTAATCGGGTAGCCGTTTGCCATCGGGAAGTCGTCTACCAGCTCCTGCGTAGCGCCGATCACGCCGTTTCCCTGGAACCCGCCCGGGTAAAACATCCGTTCAAGCGTTTCATCGGAAGCGACGTTACGGGCCGACAGGATGATTTCCGGCGAATTCGGATTGGACCAGTCTATCGGCGATACCGGATTGAAGCCGCCTGTCACCCCTCCGTCTACCGTCAGTTTAAAATCGATGACCTTCTTCGCATTCACCGCTGCGGAATCCCACCGGGCCGGCAGGTTTTGCGGGTTGAAGCGGGGACTGGCCCAGGTCAGGTAGACGTCGGCTTTGATCGCAACCGTCGTAATGCCGTCCATCCGTCCCCAGTTCCTTCCGCCCAGGTACAGCAGGTCGCTGGGGTCTTTCACCAGGAAATCGCGGTTGGCCAGCAAAAGGTACTTATAGGCAGAATCACAATCGGCAATGATCCGCTGCACACATTCGTCATATGTATTTCTGGCATAATCAATTTTCGAGGCGATATCGAGCGGCTCGGTCACGATCGGGAAACCCAGCATCTGCCCGTTCTCCCCCTTTCCGCCGTATTTTTTCAGCAGGTCCCACTGGAACCACGCCCGGAGGGCAAAAGCCTCACCTTTCAGCCGGCGCCGCAGCACATCGTTTTTTTCATTGTTGATCAAAAAACGGGTATTGTACCCGCGATCATCTTTGAGAAAGAGATTGACCAGGAAAATCGACTGGTAGTTCCGGACCCAATAGGTCAGGAAGGGGTCTTGCCCGCTGGTAATCGTACCGGCCGCAAGCTTCCTCATAGCGTGGGTAGGACTGGTAATCACCGCATCGTCGGTAGCCCCGTCGAGGTATACTCCTTCGTTGGTGTTGTAATTCCGGGATATATTGTCGTAAGCTCTTCCCACCAGACCCTGGACGCTTTCCTGGTAATTCCATATATCCTCTCCCGACCGGTCGTTATTCGGGTAAGGCTCCAGGAAATCCTTACAGGAAACGGTTGCAAGAAGTAAGCTGCTGAGAATTAATGTATTGATGATTTTCATCGCAATGTCAATTAAAAGCTGAATTTCAGCCCGGCTGTAAATGTCTTGTTCAAAGGATACATGGTCAATCCTGAATTAACCGATTCGGGATCCACATCTTTAACTTTCGAGATGGTAAGCAGGTTAGCGCCTCTTAAAAAAAGCTTCATCTGGCTGAAACCCAGCCTTTCTGTCTGATGCTTCGGGAAGTTGTAGGCCAGCTCCACATTCTGGATTTTAAAATATCCTCCCTTCATCATCCAGAAATCAGAAGGCACAAAGTTGTTGTTAACCTTATTGTAGGTCAGTCTCGGATAAGCGCCGTCCAGGTTGTCTCTTACAAAATTCGAGTAGTTATCGTCCTCCCATCCGTTCCAGTAGTAGGAATTGGTCATTGGGATATCATAAGCCGCGCGCCCGCCGCCGAGTACAAACAGTTCAAAATCCCGGTACTGCAGGTTAACATGAAGCGCATAAATAAGCCGGGGTGTCGTATGACCGATCATTGTCCTGTCATTTTCGTCCACTACGCCGTCGCCGTTCAGATCTGCATATTTAAGATCGCCCTTCTGCAGCTCCTGGTCATACAGCTGCGGCGTTATGTCCGCTTCGGCGCTGCTTTCAAATTTCCCGAGGTATTGATGGCCCCAATAGGCATCGACAGGCTTTCCTTTTCTGAACTGGTAGGCATTCCGGTATTGAGGATCGTCGAATTCAACGATCTTTGAGCCGGGAAGCGTAAAGTTGCCTCCTACCGAATACCTGAACTCCCTGACCGAGCTGCTGAACCTCAGGGCCGATTCCAGCCCGTAGTACCTTGTTTTATTGTGGTTATACAAGGGTAAAGTGGTGGAAACGCCCACTATATGAGGCTGTGAGTTTGGCAGCTGTACGATCTGGCCTGATCTCAGGTTATTGTAATAATTCAATTCTACACCGAGTTTCCCCTTGAGCATAACCGCTTCAAGCCCGATATTCACCTCCTTCCTTTTTTCCCAGGTCAGGTTGGGGTTCCCGATACGGGCGGGGCTGGTAACGTAGGGCGAATCGTTGGTAGATCCGAACCATCTGCCGGTAGGGCCGGGGCCAAACGCTACCCCGGTCGCGGTAGTCCACCGGTCGCGGTATTGGAAGGGAGCAAAATAGCTTTCATAACCCAGCACGCCTGCCTCTCCCCGTAGTTTGAGGTAATCAAAGAAGCTCTGATCCTTTAAAAAGCGCTCCTCGCTCAGCACCCATCCCAAGCCAAGCGAAGGGAAAAAACCGTTCCGGTTGTCCTTGTTGAAGCTGTAGGTCCCGGTGTAGTTGATCACACCCAGAACGGTATACTTCCTGTCGAAGGTATACCGGCCTGTAAAGATGCCGCTTTGAAAGCGCTGGGGTTCCTGGATCCCGTCTTTTACCACGCGGGTCATCAGGTACGTCGCCGTAGCATTTACGTCGTGTACACCCGAAATCAGGCTGTAGTTCAGCTTTTCGTACACCGTAAACCGCTGGTAGTAGTAGTCATGAAGATTGCGCCTCTGCGGATCATTGATCGCATCCTGGAACTTTGCGATCGCTACCGTATCGGCGCCGGTGCCGGTTTTAAACGGTGTCACCGTATACGCTGCATATTGCTCCGCCGTTCCCATCCGGATCAGGTTAAGCACGTCGAAGTTCAGGTTTGTCTCCGACCTCAGCCCCGGAATAAATTGTGACAAATCGTAGTTGATCCCCAGCTTGACGGCTGCATTCCTGCTGGTCTCGGTATATCCGCCGTTCTTCACGAGATTCCCTATGGGGTTGCTTGTAAATAAAGACGAAACCCCGAACCAGGGTGTGGTCAGCTCCGGGCTGTTGTTTGCGTATACGGGAAATGCAAGCGCCGGAATGGCATTCACCTGCGGCAAAGCCAGATCCAGCTCCAGCAGCCTTGTGTTGCCGCTTCCTTCTGCGGTCGCGTAGCCGTAATTGGGCGAACGGCGGAGACCGATCCCCGCTATGACGTTCAATGCTACATCAAGCCGATCATTAATTTTAATATCCAGGTTGGAGCGTACATTCAGACGGTTATAGTCTGCCTTGCTGCCCATCTTATAAATATCTCCTTCTCCCGTATACCCCAGGTAGGAAAAGTATCTGACCGTGCTGTTTCCCCCCTGAGCCGAGATATTGGCCCTGTTGAATGACCTCGTATTCTTAAACATCAATTCTTTAAAATCGACATTCGGGTGGTAAAGGTCATAAGGATTGCCGGAGCGGTACGCCTCGATATCCTGGCTGCTGTAAAGGGGAGCCATACCGCTGTTTTCCCTGGCTTTGTTATTGAGAACGGCATATTCGTCTGCAGACACAAAACCCGGCATGCGCCCCGTTACATTCACCCCGCTTTCCAGGTTTACGCTCATCTGGTGCCCCTCGCTGCGACCGCGCTTGGTCTTTATATAAAGAATCCCGTTTGCGCCGTAAGGCCCGAACATGGCTTTCTGCGCGACGTCTTTGACCAGGGTTACAGATTCTATCTCCCTGGGGTCCAGCATTATTTCGGTAATATCGACCGGCACATCGTCTATCAGGTACCTGATGCCAAGCCCGCGGGTGGTGATGTCTACCTTTTCCATAATGCCGTACCTGCCCTGCTCCTCTTCTGAAGAAAAGCCCGGCGCTCCGTTCATTTCCTGCACGTGCAGGCCGGGAAACAACCCTTTAAAGGCATTTCTCAAATCGGAAGACGGATACCTCTCAAGCTGAGCTCCTGTTACGGTATAAGCGCTGCCGGTCAGCTGGTACTTCTTATTCGTTTTATTATCGATCGGCAGCGGAACCACCTCTTCGGAAAAAATGGTATCGGAGCCGGCTGCGCTTTTCGCTTTCTCCTGGTGCTTTTCCTTTTCTCTACCCGCGAAAATATCGCCGGGGATAAGGACAAGGTACCCCGCAAGCAAAAAGACAAGTCCTCCTGTTCTGTATATGTTTTTCATTTGAATAAAGTTATCAGCTTTCAGCTTTCAGAAATCAGCCGCGCGGCGGACCGTCCTTATTCATCGACGGTTGGTGTGCGGTATACTGCGCAGCCGATAGCTGACTTCTGATAGCTCATGGCTATTTCATGTAGCTTTTATCCTTTTATTTTTACCAAACCTGTCCCGGATCGAATGCTTTGAACTTAAAATAGTCCGAGGACATGAAAGGCAGGTAGTACTTGGCGTCAAACCAGCGCGATTGCCTGTCGTCCGAAAGCGGCCTTCTCGTAAACTTGAATCCTGTCGGATACGCAGCGCTGACGGGCACTTTCTCAGGGATGATACCCATCTGGGTTTGCGACATCGTTACGGGCGCATCCTTCCATCTGCGGATATCAAAGTAATAGTGGCCTTCGAAGGCAAGCTCCACGTTCCTTTCATTTTTTATCCTGGGCCTGAATGTCTCCGTACTGAGCGTGAACTTTTCCTGCACAGGCGCCAGCTCGGATTCCGGCCAGCGGCTCCTTAAATGGTTGACAGCCTCAACAGCCGACATCGTTGCCCCGGGCGCCGGTATGTTGGGGCCATAGGCTTCATTGGCGGCTTCGGCATAGTTAAGATACAATTCCCCCAGCCTGATCATAGGACTGGTATATAGCGGGCTTGTCGGGTTCTTAATGCTTTGTCCGCCCCAGTATTTGCGCATATAATACCCGGTCCTGGTAATTCCCTGGTAGCCTGTATTCGGTATCAGCTCGGAGCCCTGCACGGTCCCGTTGATCGTTTCCGTGTAAATACGGGCGGTTACATAGCCCGGTATCGGCGCGCCGTTATAGATAATGTTGATATAGAATCTCGGATCGCGGTTGACAAACGGATCCTGCTCGTTATACCTTCCCAATGCCTCCGCTGCAGCCCTGTCGGCTTCCGTATTGAGCGGATCACCCCACCTGGTTTCGAACATATCTACTGCTCCCTGGGTCGGACAGAGGCCGGAATCGTTGGTCGGCGAGTTGGTAAAGACGGCGTTAGTCAGCTGTTTATTGAGCCCGTTTGTCCGGGCAATGGCCCCATAATGGCTTGCCCAGAGCTGCTCATTGCTGTATTTGGCGCCGACATAGTTGTTGGTATACTCTTCCGCAGTAAGAAGCTCGTAGCCATTCTGCCGGGCTATGTTAATGGCTTCCCAGTTGGCGACGGCCGCATCTTCCCAATCCTTCTTGCCGTTTGCGTTGTTGAGCGGGCTGGCCGCGTACAGAAGCGCCCTTGCCTTTATGGCTTTCGCCGCCACGCCGTTGGGCCGCTCCTGGTCGGGATGGTTCAGATGACCGGCTTCTCCCGGGCGCCCGTCCCTTCTTATCTTCTTCGCTTTTTCGAGATAGGTGAACGCCGTATCCATATCGGCCGCCACGCTTCTCATCGTTTCATTTTTAGTCAGGCGGGGAATATCCCATACATCGTCTCCCCCTATCACTTTGGTGAGATACGGCATGGCTCCCCAGTACCGGAACAGCTCAAAATGGCAGAATGCTCTTATAAAATGAGCCTGCCCGATCAGGTCATTGATGTCGTCCTCGCTGCGCGCGTCCTGGATCCGGTGCACATTCTCCAATACCATGTTGCTGATCCTGATATATTTGAAAAAAGGCACCAGGATGTTGTTGTAGTAGTGAGGCCCGACGTTATCTCCCAGCGGCCCCCACTTGTGATAGGCGTTCCACATGACGCGACCGCCGTCCGCGAAATCACACATGTTATCGAGGTGAAGGCTCCCGAAAGAGCTCGTCCCCAGGATACTGGCCTTGAAGACACCGTTAAGGGTATATACGACGTCAAAATAGCTTCTGACATTCTGATAGTTGGTAAAAACCTCGTTATCGGTCAGGTCGGACCGGGGAACTTTGTCCAGGTAATCCGAACAGGATGACGTGATCCACAGAAATCCGGTAAACAGTAAAGCTGTATATTTTCTTTTCATGGTGATCTTCTATTAAAATGACACTTTCAAACCTAGCCTGCCCGTTGTCATGATAGGATAATAACCAAATGTGTATTTTTTGTTAGCTCCCGTTATTTCCATTGTCCGTTCCGGATCCCCCTCGATCAGCTTGGTAAGGGTAAACAGGTTGTTGGCAGTTGCGAAAATGTTCAGGCTGGAGATGCCCAGCACTCTTTCAATAAAGGCAGGCTTAAAGGTATAGCCGAGATAAACGTCCTTCAGGCGGACAAAATCTGCATTTCTCCAGAACCTGTCCTCTATCCCGGCATTATACCCCTCCAGGGAGGCGCCACCGCCCCAGGCCAGCTGCGGGATCCCGCCTCCGCCATCAAAATAATGAAGCGTGGAATGCGCTGCTCCCGGATTATCGGGCGTCCAGTAATCGAGCTGGGCTTTATGTACGCTGTAGCTGCCCAGGAGGAACTCGTTTTCAAAATTCTGGTTGAAATTGACGTATTTCCCGACGTTACCCTGGAAGAGCAGCTTAAAGTCAAACCCTTTATAGGAAAATCCGCCCGAAAGCGCCCAGATCAGCGGCGGGTAGTCGAGCCCTTTGATGGGGTAACGGTCCAGGGCCGTGATAGTGCCGTCTCCGTTGAAGTCCAGGAACTGGTAATCTCCCATACTTAGCTGGGTCAGCGCGATCGGAGCCGATTTGGTGTGCAGGTCGTCTACAGAGGTAAAGTACCCCGAATTGGTCAGCTGTACCCCGGTCAGCATGGCTCCTACCGGCTTCCCTGCATCCATTACGTGCTCGGGCGCATAGGGCAGGTCGTCTTTGAAAATGACGCGGTTTTCATTGAACCCTAAGTTTGCGTTCACAAAATAACGGAGATCATTCTTCGTCACCGAGTTAAACTCTACCTCGAAATCGATACCGTGCTTCTTCATGCTGCCGATGTTCAGCTCCTTGAATGAATTACCTACCAGGACGGTCACGCTGCGCGGTGTAAGCAGCATTTTATCGCGGTATTCATCATACAGGTCGATCCCGAAGGTAAGCTTGTCATCCAGAACTCCCAGCTCGATCCCGAAATCCCGTTTCCTCGCCTGCTCCCATTGTACGTTCAGGTTGGCACCGAGGTCTTCGGAAATCACCGCGCCCGTCTTGGTAAAGTTGCTGATATACAACCAGCGGTTTTCCGCATAGTCGCTTCCCACCAGGCCGTGAGAATACCGCAGCTTCAGGTTGCTGATCCAGGGCGCCCCTTCCTTTACAAAGCGCTCATTGGAGATCACCCAGCCGACGGCCCCGGAAGGGAAAAACCCGTAACGCTTGGTGGGAGCAAACCGTTCCGAACCGGTATACCCGATATTGATTTCGGCAAGGTATTTATTGGCGAAGTCGTAGGTGGCCCTTCCAACAAACCCTTCATTGTAATAGGGAAATTGCGCCTCTTCGTTCTTTTGCTGCCGGTTCCAGAGCGCCAGGGCAGTAACGGAATGGTTCTTCGCTATTTCCCTCGAGTAGTTGAGAGACATTTCGTAGTACAGGTTCGAGTAATATTTCGGCTGAAGCCCACCCGGTATGATATTGACAGGAGGCGGATAGTAAGCTTCAGGCCCTTCTCCCTCTCTCTCCCACGGATTCAGGCCCTCCTTCCCGATCCGGTCATAAAGCAGGCGGTATTTCGGGAACCGGTAGTCGGTGTAAAGCGCCAGCGTATTGTAGTAGGTACTTAACGAGACCTGTCCTTTCAGAGACAACCCGGGTGTGATAGCATCCAGCTTCTGGTTCACGATCAGGTCGGAAAAAACTTTCGAGCCAAGATACTTCCTGAAAGTCCCGTCGTTAAAGTTGGTATACGGGTTCCCGAACCGCTCCCCGAACGGAAGCACAAGCCGCGAGCCGGTCGAGCCGGGATAATCCGTATCAGGCACCTGCTGGAGCACCCAATCGGGGAAGTACGCCGGGAAACGCGCCGGTCCTGTGGTATACAGCGTTTCCCATACTGCTGCCTGCGTTACCGGCTCGTTTTTGATATTGATGTCGCCGCCGAGGTTCAGGGACAGCTGGGTCGTCTTGGTCAGGGTGAAATCCAGGTTTGCACGGTAGTTAAAACGGTCGTTTTTATACCGGGTATCGTGCTTCCCGTCATGGAATCCCTTAAAAAAGCTCCCTTCATGCTGGTATCCGAACGAAGTGAAATATTTGACAAAATCGGTCCCGCCCCGGACATTTATATTGGCGTTGGCTATCGATGCGAAAGGATTGCTTATCTCTTTAAACCAGTTCACATTCGGGTACTGCAGCGCTTTAAGCGGCGACGACGGGTTCCGGTACTCCTCAAGAATGTGATCCGGCGTCATTTGCGTAAACTGCTGCTCGTTCATTCTCGCTACATTCAGCATCGACATGGTTGTATAGGAGTCGATGTGCTCCGGGATACCGGTAGCTTTATTGATCCCGTACGAAGCGGAAATATCGAATTTCGGCTTGCCTACCGTACCCCTTCTGGGAGTCACTATGATTACCCCGTTTGCACCCCTGGCCCCGAACACGGCGGTAGCAGACGCGTCTTTTAAAACAGAAATAGTCTGTATCTCATTGGGGTCCATATTGGAAAAATCCCTTTCCACGCCGTCTACCAATACCAGCGGGTTCGATTTATTCCAGCTCGAAAGCCCCCGGATCATGATATTCGCGGCGTTCGCTCCCGGCTCACCGCTCTGCTGAAGCACCGTTACGCCCGACATCTTGCCGGATAATGCAGAGGTGACGTTCGTATACCCCGACTTGATCATGGTTTCGTTGTTCACCTGCGCAATCGCGCCCACTACGCTCTGCTTCTTCTGCACCCCGTAGCCGACCACCACTACTTCTTCCAGCTCCTTGAGATCGCTTACCAGCACAATATCTATCGAAGTCCTGCCGCCTACTTCAATACGTTGCGGCGTAAACCCCACACTCGATACCGAGAGGATCGCATCCTCGTCGATACCCGTGAGGATATATTCCCCGTTGACATCCGTAACGACGCCTACTCCGTCTTTTACGTAGATGTTTACACCGACGAGCCTTTCGCCCTTGTCGTCGGTCACCGTGCCTCTGACGGTAATTTCCCGCGGGTCTTTCTTCGGGAAACTTCGGTTATCGGAAATCCCGCGGGCTTTCCCCGGCCTGTGCCAGAGAGGATCGGCCCGGGCGATCATCAGCGAAATACAGTAACAGGCTCCGATAAGAAAAGGTAGAGTTTTACTTTTCAAATTAAACATATGGATTTAGGTACATTAAACAGTTCAAATAGGAAGAAGCCGGCAATATGGATCCGGCCGGCCCGCAGGTAGGTCTCTTTAGCAATTGTATCGGTTTACAACAATAAATAATTCAAATCATCCTATCCAAACCTAGAGAAGTTTGCCCGCTCTTTCAAACTATGTCGCGAGTTAATTAGCGGTAACGTTACCGAAAACTCCGGATCCGGTGGAGGGCATATGAAGACAAGACTCTGTATATCAGAACGGCTGGCGCGAAACGGGAGGGTTTTTAAAGCAAAAAGCACTCCCGACGTCGCGGCGAGTGCTCTTTGCTTAAATGGTCTGTATTCAGAGACCGGCGGGAGGTTTACGTGTGTGAACGTACTCCCCGATGATCCTCAGCCCCTCCAGTGTCAGGGTAGGATCTGTGTCTGTGAAGTCTTCCGCCAGTGTCCCGATAATCGAGGATAATCCTCCGGTAGCTATCGCCACGGCATCTTGTCCGAGCTCTTTTTTGAACCGCGCCAGCAGGTTCCTGACCAGGCCTTCGTAGCCGATCAGTATGCCTGATTGTATCGAATGCATCGTATTTTTACCGATAGCAGTCTCTGGTAGCACCAGCGGCACTTCCGGAAGCCGGGCCGTATTGTTAAACAACGCCTTCACGGCCGTCATCAAGCCCGGCACAATCGCGACACCCGGCACGCGCCCGTCGCCGGTTACCGCGGTGAATGTCAGCGCCGTTCCGAAATCCACGATCACGCAGTTTCTCTTAAATCTTGTATAGGCTGCTACGGCATTGGCGATCAGGTCGCTCCCGAGCTCATGGGGATAATCGATCTCCAGGCGCAGCGCCGGGTAAGTATCGGCGGAGACCAGGACCGGCTTTATGGCCAGGAGATTTTCGACCAGGTCGCTGATAGCTGCAGTAATGCCGGGCACGACGCTGCTGATCACTGCCGTGTCAAACCTGCCGGCGGAAACACCGGCTTCCAGCATCTGAAGCTGTATAAAGGCCTGGTAATGATAGGCCGGCAGCCCGGATAATGTGGGCGTCCGCCATATATGAACCGGCTCTCCGGCTTCATACACGCCGAATACGATATCGGTATTACCAATGTCTACTGCTAACAACATGTGTATCTTTCTGCTGAGTATCGGACAGGACAAAAGCGGGAGTTGTCATTATTCGGGAACCTGGATCCCGGAAACGACCGCTTCAGCGTTTATTTTCTTAACCAGCCCCTGAAGCACTTTACCCGGTCCGCATTCTATAAACCCGACCGCGCCGTCGGCTGTCATCCGTAAAACAGATTGCGTCCATTTCACCGGCCCGGTCAGCTGCGCGATCAGGTTTTCCTTGATAACCTGTACATCGGTAGCCGGTAAAGCAGTATAATTCTGGTAAACGGGGCAGAGCGGGCTTGAGAAGTCCGTGCTTTCGATGGCCAGCGCCAGCTCCTCCCTGGCAGGCTCCATCAGCGGCGAATGAAACGCGCCGCTTACCGGCAGGATCAGCGCCCTTTTCGCTCCGGCCGCCTTCAGCAGCTCACAGGCTTTTTCCACACCGGCAACCGTTCCGGAAATCACCACCTGTCCGGGACAATTAAAATTGGCGGGTACTACGATCTCATCTTTTATCCCGGCACAGATCTCTACGATTACGTCATCGGCCAGTCCCAGTACGGCCGCCATGGTCGACGGGGTGATCTCGCAGGCTTTCTGCATGGCCGCGGCGCGCTGTGCTACCAGCTTCAATCCGCTTTCGAAGGAAAGCGCTCCCGCAGCGACAAGCGCCGAAAATTCGCCGAGGGAATGCCCGGCTACCATATCCGGAGTAAAGCTGCCTGCTACCCGCGCCAGCACTACAGAGTGTAAAAAAATGGCCGGCTGCGTTACCCTGGTCTGCTTGAGCTCTTCGTCCGAGCCTTCAAACATCACCTTCGTGATCCCGAACCCTAAAATATCATTCGCCGCATCAAAGAGCTTCCGGGCTTCTGCCGATGAACTGTACAGCTCAGCCCCCATACCCGAAAACTGAGACCCCTGACCAGGAAATACATATGCTTTTTTCAAAATAATAAAAGTTTAAACAGATCGCTTTCAGCAATTCTCAAAATATGAAGACGTAAAGAAAGCAAAAGTTATTTTTTTTAACACAACGACACAGAAGAACATGTAGCTTTTCTTCCTGTATACGCTGTGTCCTTCGCGACCTCTGCGGTTAGGTTTTCGCCACAGAGGCGCCGCGAACACCGCGTTTTTATCCTTGCGGTTAATTACATGATCTTTATGACGCTCCCGGCTTTAAATTGCCGGCTGCTTTTCAAAAATCAGTTGAAGTTATAACGGATACCGATCTGCATCGTCCAGGTAGTGCCGAAGGTGCGCATATCCTGGTACATTTGGGTCGGCAGCACGGTCACATTGTCGATCGTAGCGGTATTCATCCTGAAGGTCGGATTCTCACCCCTGGTGGCTACGGTTAGCGGCGTTGCCGCGTTGTTGGCCAGTTCCTTCATGACGCCCCAGTTTGAGCTAAGCAAGTTTCCTACATTCAGAATATCGGCGCTCAGTTGCAGGGAGTTTTTGTTTTTACCAATATCTACCATCAGATCCTGCAGCAACCTGAAATCAAAACGATTATACCACGGCATTAAAGCTCCGTTCCGGTCGGCAATTTTCCCTTTATTCTTTCTCAGGTAATCAGAATTCTCTATCAGCTTATTGAAAGCGGCTACCTGGTCCTCGACACTGAAATTACCATTGGAAACAAAATTGATTTCCGACGCATTGTTGGGGATATACATGAGGTCATTTCCTATACCATCACCGTTTACATCTCCGCTATACACAAACGAATGACGCCCGGTGATTGTATTGCCATTACGTCCCTGGTGCGAGCCGTTGTAGTAAAGTGACACCGTGGTGGCGAGGTGCCTGAGGTATTCCTTCCTGACTGAAATGCTTCCTACCACGCGGTGGGGCAATGCATCAACCGAAGAAGCCAGGAACAGGTCATTCGGATTGCTGCGCTGCGGAGTAGCACCCCAGGCCGACGACGCGTTCGAGCCTGAATTATCGGTTGTCGTCATGGCAGAGGTATGGCTGTAGAATAACGAGCCGAAAACTCCGTTTCGGGGCGCCATGTTTATCCCGGCAGTCAAATTAAACGAATGTCCCATAGTGGTATTAGCAAGCACCATCCCGGAGTTTCCACCGATCTTATCGTTATAGGTGTAAGATGCTGCGTTAGCATAGTATTCCCTGCCGTCGTTCATGGTGACGCCGCTGGACTTCCTGTTCGGCCCGAACTGGTATACCGCCTGAAGGTCGTTGGTATACAAAATGTCGGCCACGAATGTAAACGGCGACGTTCCCAGCTTTTTATCGATTCCCAGGCTGGCTCTCAGGATCTGCGGCATGCGGAAGTTGTTGTCGACCATAGCCAGCGTGCCGGGGATTCCTCCCGCGGAGGTCCTGATGAATACGTTCTGAGCGCTTGCCGGGGCATTGTTAAACCAATAGAGCTTATCAGGATTGAAGCGGATGTCGTTTATCCATGCGGCTGAAGCGCTGTAGCTGCCCGGCTCGATCTGGTTCTGGATCATACCGGTATTGGTAGGCATGTTGGTCAGCCATACAAACGGAACACGGCCCGCAAAGATACCGGCGCCGCCGCGTACGATCAGCGACCGGTCGCCTATGGCATCATACCTGAACCCAACCCTCGGTGACAGCATGATCCGCTGCTGGGGCCACTCACCGGTACGATAGTATTTCACGTTGCCGTCAGTGCCCAGGAGCGGAAGGGCGTCGACATTGGTATTGGCAATCAGCTTATTGACAAACATCGGTACCTCTGCTCTCAAGCCGAACGTCAGGCTCAGCTTATCGTTTACATTAAAATTGTCCTGGACATACAGGGCGGGCAAGGCATAGTTTACTTTCGCCCACGGCTCCTGTCCCTCATAGGGGTACGTCAGCGCGAACTGGATCGGCGCAACTTCGTTTGGCGTCCCGGTCTTCAGGAAATCCTCTACCGTCGCGTAGCGATAGTAAGAGGTCCCGTTCCGCATATAGTTATTGGCAAACTTCTGCAGTTCAAAGCTGACCCCGATCAAAAGATTGTGTTTGCCCAATGACAGGATGGTGTTGTTGAAGATATTATAGTTGTCGTTCAACACCTGGTTATTATAGGTAAAAAGCTCGTAGCCTGCCGATATATAGTTAAAATAAGTGTTGGCAGCCACCGAACCCACGCCATCTCCGATGTCGATGAAAGGGAACTCCTCGCTGGGAGAGCTCCGGCCCGACTGGATTTTGCTGTAGGTCGCCAGGAACTGGTTGGATACCCGCGGTCCGAAGGAGCTGTTCAACTCGGCCGCATAGGACCTCACTTTATTGGCGTTGTTATACATCGTCTTAGCGAAGGCCATTGAGTTCTCACTTGTACGGGCGTATGCCGGCAAAGGGCTCCGGGGGTTCGCCCCTGAGTTGGCATTTACCAGGAAAGGAAGCTCGTTTTCAGTATTGTTAAAGCGTACGGCCAATTTGTGATCCTTGCTAATATTCCAGTCAATCCTGGCAAGAATCGACTTCGTCGAGGATTTCCCGTTTGCATACCCCTCATAGGCCCCGGGATCATACCCCCATTGGTTAATCAGGTGGTTTCTGACACCCTCCAGGTCACTTCTCTTCACCCGTGTAATATTCTGTGCGGCATTGGCCGTACCGTCTTCTGACGCTCTCCAAAGGTTCACTGCTCCCGCCTCCGGCCCGGCTGCATTGATCTGTTCGGCGTTTACAAAGAAAAACAGCTTGTTTTTAATCAAAGGGCCGCCCAGCCTGAAACCCCAGGTTTTGGTAGAGCTCTCCTCGAGATTTCCTATCTCCTCCCCTTTCACCTTTTTGCCGATCAATCCTTCATTCCTGAAAAAATGATAGGCAGAACCAACAAACTGGTTGGTGCCGCTCCTGGTCACGGCGTTGATGCCTGCGCCGGTAAACCCGCCCTGTCGCACATCGAAAGGCGCTATGTTAACCTGGATCTCCTCTATCGCATCGAGCGACAAGCCGCCGCCACCGGGCAGCGGATCATCGTTCAGGCCGAAACCGTTGTTGAAATTCGCGCCGTCGATCTGCACATTGTTATAACGGCCGTCGCGGCCGGCGAAGGAATTCCCGTTCGACTGCGGCGTCAGACGGGTCATGTCCGTAATACTGCGTGAAATAGTCGGCATCGCCTGTATCTGCCTGTTGCTGATATTCATCGATGCACCGGTTTTATCTGCGTCGACACCCGCCGACGCCGTCACGATGACCTCGCTCAGCGCGGTTTGCCCCGCATCCATGACAACATTCAGCACGTAGGCCTCTCCCAGTCGCAATATGATGTCGCCATACACTTTCGGGCTGTAGCCGACAAAGGAAATCGTCACCTTATAAGGCCCTCCTACCCGCATATTGTTGATGCTGAAGGTCCCGTTGGTCGTCACGGAAGTACCATATTGCGTACCTGACGGCTCGTGGACAGCCAAAACGGAGGCCCCGATCAGCGCTTCCTTGTCATCGTGTACCGACCCTGCCAGGGAAGAAGTGGTTACCTGCGCATGAAGGTCCCAAGTGATCAGACTGGCTCCGAAACTCAACAGGAACAGAAGCTTCGTCGTGTGAAGTAGACTCCTGAAATTCATAATGCGTATTTTTTGGTTAGAAATAAATGAGAAGCTTTGTGATGAAAATTCCTACAAAATAAACGCGCAAGCAGGGGTATAGTCAAAATGCCTCTCTCCAAAAAGTGATACGATAGTAGCTATATTAAGTTAATAATATTGAAAATATTCAAACCAGTCTATATTTCAGGCCAAAAGAGCGGCTGAATTATTTTTATGTTAAATCTGTTAGTCAGGTATCATTACCAATTTAGATAAATGTCATTGTTCTACCGCAAAATTGAAGGGGGAACTACCCCGGTGCTGATTCTCCACGGGGTATTCGGATCTTCCGACAACTGGCTGACGGTCAGCAAAAAAATCGCATCTACCGAACACACCGTTTACCTCATCGACCAGAGAAACCATGGCAGATCGCCCCATTCCGACAGGCTGGACTACCCTTCGATGGCGGCCGATCTGCGCGAATTCATCGAAAAGGAGCACCTTCAGGATCCCATCCTGATAGGGCATTCGATGGGCGGAAAAACAGTAATGGAATATGTTGTACGCTGGCCCGACGAGGTAAAGAAGCTGGTGGTGATAGATATAGCGCCGAAGGCCTACGCTGTCCATCATACCAGGCTGCTGGAAGGGCTCTCTTCCATATCGCTGCCCGACCTTACGAGCCGGCAGGAAGCCGATGAAATATTGTCCGGGTTCGAGCCTTCGCCGGTGGTGCGGCAATTCCTGCTGAAAAATCTCTTCAAGAATGAGCACAATGCCTTTGAATGGCGTTTCAATCTCCCGGTGCTCAAAACGGATATGCCGCTTATAGGAAAGGCCATCACCACGGAGCGCCCGCTTACGCTCCCGACGCTGTTTATCCGCGGCGCCAAATCCGACTATATACTGGACAACGACTGGTCCGAAATCAAAAAGATGTTCCCGGAAGCAACCCTGGTCACCATACCTGATGCCGGCCACTGGGTGCAGGCCGAGCAGCCGGCTCTTTTCCTAGAGGCGTTGCTGAAATGGCTGTGATGCGGCAAGCTGCCTGTTGCGGGATTCATTGACCGTCCAGCTGCCGGAGGTACATGGGGATCACATTTTCAAGACCGTAGTACAGCGCGTCACAGATCAGCGCATGGCCGATCGAAACTTCATCCAGCCAGGGTATGGAAGATTTCAGGAAGGCGAGATTGTGCAAATCCAGGTCGTGCCCTGCGTTTAGCCCCAGGCCTGCATCTCTCGCTTTTTCGGCAGCCTCCACAAACGGGGCGACCGCGCCCGCCCTGTCGGTATGATAATGAGCGGCATAGGGTTCGGTATACAGCTCGATCCTGTCTGCGCCGCTCGCTTTCGCGCCCTCTACCATGCGCGGATCGGGGTTCACAAAAACCGAAACCCTGATGCCGGCCGATTTAAAAGGATCTATCCATCTCGATAACCGCTCGCGATGGAGAACGGTATCCCAGCCCGCATCCGAGGTAAGGGCTCCCAATGCATCGGGTACCAGGGTTACCTGCGCGGGCTTCACTTCCAGCACCAGCTTCACAAACTTTTCCTCCGAAGGGTTGCCTTCTATGTTGAATTCCGTGGTGACCACCTCTTTCAGGTCATAGACGTCCCGGTAGCGGATATGACGCTCGTCCGGGCGCGGGTGAACGGTGATGCCCTGCGCTCCGAATCTTTCGCAATCCAGTGCCACTTTTACCAGGTCGGGGTTATTGCCGCCCCGTGAATTCCGGAGCGTAGCGATTTTGTTAATATTGACGCTAAGCCTTGTCATAGAAATAGAATCCTTCAACCGGCTTTCCCGGAAGAAATACACCGGTATTTTGTAACTTTGCAATCCTGATACAAAGTTAGCGGGTTGACTCGCCCATTGAACAACATTCCCATATTATTTAAAACCCATGTCACTAAAAAGCCAAGTCGAAGGAGGCATTAAAGACGCCATGCGCGCCAAAGACCAGGATACGCTTCGCGCGCTGAGGGCGATCAAATCGCTGATTCTGCTGGAGGAAACAAAGGGAGGTCAGGCCGGAGAATTATCGGCGGAAGACGAGCTCAGGCTCCTGACCAAGGCTGCCAAGCAGAGAAAAGAATCTATCGAAGTTTTCAGAGCGCAGGGGCGTGAAGACCTTGCAGAGAAAGAGGAGGCCGAACTGGCCGTCGTCGAACGCTTCCTGCCCAAACAGCTGTCGGAAGAGGAGGTAAAGACCAGGCTGATGGACATCATCGCCCGGGTAGGGGCCACTTCTGCGGGCGACCTCGGGAAAGTAATGGGCGTAGCCACGAAAGAACTGGCCGGGCAGGCCGATGGAAAAACCATCTCGGCGCTGGCGAAATCGTTGTTGTCTTAGGTATGCGGTACCTGAGCCTGCCGGAGGTATGAAGCTGCTCGACGTCCTGATCCTGGTCCCGCTGCTCTGGGGCGCTGTAAACGGATACAAAAAAGGGCTGCTCATAGAGATCATAGGCATAGGCGCCTTTATTACCGCCATTGTGCTGGGCTTTAAGTTCCTGGGCCTGGGCATGGAGCTGCTCGAACCCCATACTTCCGCCCGGCTTGTGAAGCGGGCGCTGCCTTTCCTGGGGTTTGCCGTTATTTTCTTCCCGACCATCTTCCTGATCAACCAGTTCGGCTACTGGCTGAGGAGATCGCTCAGGATGACGCTGTTGGGCATGATGGACAGTGTGGCAGGCGCGGCGGTAGGGGTTTTCACCTGGGTTTTCGGCGTAAGCGTAGCTTTCTGGCTTCTCACCTCCCTGGGAATCAAAATACCTGCTCACCGTACCGACGGAACTTACCTTTACCCGATGATCGTCCCGGTCGCCCCCATCGTGGTGGCCAGGGCTGTGGAACTCCTGCCGGCGAGCCATCGTTTAATCAAAGAATGGAAAAAAGAATATTTGCAGGAAAACCGGTAGAGACACAACGCATGGCATCCCAGCACATGACAAGCCCCAAAAAAGACATACGGAAGCTACCGGCAGACCAGCTGAAGGCCTGGCTGTCCGACAACGGAGAACAGGGTTTTCGCGCCAGGCAGATCGAAGAATGGCTCTGGAAAAAATCGGCCAGGAGCTTTGCCGAAATGACCAACCTCTCGCTTAAAACCAGGAACCTCCTGGAGGAAAGCTACGGCATATATGCCATCGAAACGGCCAGTACCCAAAAGAGCAGCGACGGCACCGTCAAGTCTGCCTTCAGGCTGTCGGACAGCAATGTCGTAGAGGGGGTGCTGATTCCCGCTACCGGACGGATGACGGCCTGTGTGAGCAGCCAGGTAGGATGCTCCCTTTCGTGCAAATTCTGCGCAACCGGTTACATGGAGCGGATGCGCAACCTCGACCCGGCCGAGATTTACGACCAGGTGGTCGAAATATCCAGACAGGCGGAGCTGTATTACCAGGCGCCGCTCACCAACATCGTGTACATGGGAATGGGCGAGCCTTTGCTCAATTATGCCAATGTCTTAAAATCCATCGACCTGATCACCTCGTCCGACGGCCTGGGGATGTCACCCAAACGCATCACCGTATCGACCGCCGGCATCGCCAAAATGATCAGGCGCCTGGCCGACGACGAGGTCCGCTTCCGGCTCGCCTTATCGCTGCATGCCGCCAACGATGAGAAGCGCAGCACGATCATGCCGATCAACGAAACCAATACCCTGGAAAGCCTCGCAGAGGCCCTCAACTATTTCTATGCCAAAACCGGCAACCGGATCACGCTTGAATATATTATTTTTGATAACTTCAACGATTCGCTGACCGACGCGGCAGAACTGCTGGAGTTTACCCGGAAAGTGCCGGCCAGGGTCAATATCATAGAATATAACCCGATCAGGGAAGCCGATTTCCTCAATGCGAAAGAAGATCGCATCAGTAATTTTGCCCGGTTCCTGGAACAGCGCGGAGTGGTCGTAAACGTAAGAAGGAGCCGCGGAAAAGACATAGACGCCGCGTGCGGACAGCTCGCCAATAAAGCTTAGATTTTTATTTTCATAAAGTTCCGGGAAGAAGTTCTTAACAATTTGGTAACATTGCACACTGCCGGTTTACTTACCTTTGCACGCAAACTACCTATACGCCAATGTTATTTGGGTTAGAAACTGACATCTTCATTCTCCTCGCATTTTGTCTTCTTGCGGCTTGCGCATTCGAGTTTGTCAACGGATTTCATGATACGGCCAACGCAGTAGCCACCGTCATTTATACCAACTCGTTGAAACCAAACGTAGCGGTGGTCTGGTCGGGAATCTGCAATTTCCTCGGGGTACTCTTCGGAGGAATAGCGGTGGCTATGGGAATTGTAAACCTGCTGCCCGTAGAGCTGCTCATAGACCAGAACGTCTACCATAGCATCGCCATGGTATTCTCGCTGCTCTTCAGCGCGATCATCTGGAACCTGGGCACCTGGTATTTCGGCCTGCCGAGCTCGAGCTCTCATACGCTCATCGGCTCCATCCTGGGCGTCGGGCTGGCTTTCACGTTCATGCCCGAAAACACGAGGGGAGTCGGCGTAAACTGGACCAAGGCGACAGAGGTTTTCTCTTCCCTGCTGGTTTCTCCGCTTTTCGGGTTCTCGATGGCGATTATCATCATGTTCCTGCTGAGAAGGCTGCTGAGCCGCCCGCTGAGAAAGATCGTTTTCAGCGAGCCCAAAAAAAACCAGCCCCCTCCCGGCTGGATCCGCGGGATCCTGATCGCTACCTGTACGCTGGTCAGCTTTTTCCACGGGTCCAATGACGGCCAGAAAGGCGTCGGCCTCGTCATGCTGATCCTGATCGGGATCGTCCCGGCCCGCTTTGCGCTCGATAATTCGAAAGACCCCGAAATGCTGAACGGCAACCTGACCGCCATCGAGCGCATCATCAGCACCCTCGACACTACCCATCTGTCGGCCGGCGAACGCGCCACATTCAATGAAACCCGATT
>MEDT01000065.1 GCA_001724175.1 Cytophagaceae bacterium SCN 52-12
ACTACCACGTAGGGGATCTTAAGCATGGCTGCAATGAGCGAATGCCTCTTGGTTTGTTCTATTACCCCCAGACGCGCGTCTACCAGGATGATCGCGAGGTCGGCGTTCGATGCGCCGGTCACCATGTTGCGGGTATATTGTGTGTGGCCGGGAGCATCGATGCTTATGAATTTCCTGTTGGGCGTCTGGAAATATTTATAGGCAACGTCTATCGTAATGCCCTGCTCGCGTTCCGAACGGAGCCCGTCCGTCAGCAATGCCAGGTCGATTTCCCCGTTGTTGCGGGATTTGCTGGCCTTTTCTATGGCATTCATCTGGTCGGCCAGGATGTTTTTGGTATCAAAAAGCAGCCTGCCTATCAGTGTGCTCTTTCCGTTGTCTACCGAACCGGCCGTTATAAATCTCAGTATATCCATTTTTTATTTCTTTGTATTAAAAGCTGTCGGCTGTCAGCTTTCAGCGTTCAGCCTTTATTCATCGGCGGCAGGTGGCGTACCGCTTTGTGTACAAACGCAGCCGATAGCTGATTTCTGATCGCTGAAGGCTATTTTACCGGGGTTGATCAGAAATACCCGTTCTTTTTACGGTCTTCCATCGCCGCTTCAGTCTGCTGATCGTCAATCCGGGTTTCTCCGCGCTCGCTTATTCTCGAGACCGTGATTTCCGCCACTACTTCGTCGAGGGTAGCGGCGCTGGATTCCACCGCGGCCGTACAGGTCATATCGCCTACCGTCCTGAAGCGGACGATGCGGTTCTCGATTTTGTCGTGCTCGTCTTTCTGGATAAAATCGGCGTTGGCCAGCAGGTGCCCGTCCCGCAGGATCACTTCCCTTTCATGCGCAAAATAGATCGACGGGAGCGGGATCTGCTCTCTTTTGATATAAGACCAGACGTCCAGCTCGGTCCAGTTGGATATCGGGAATACCCTCACATTTTCGCCCTTGCTGATCTTGCCGTTGAAAAGGCTCCAGAGCTCGGGGCGCTGCTGTTTGGGATCCCATTGGCCGAATTCGTCCCGGAAAGAGAAGATACGCTCCTTGGCGCGGGCTTTTTCCTCGTCACGTCTGGCGCCTCCTATGCAGGCGTCGAATTCAAACTCCTCGATCGTATCGAGCAGTGTAAAAGTCTGGAGCCAGTTCCTGGAAGCATTTTTCCCTTTGGGCTCTTTCAGGTTCTTGGCTTTGATGGTATCTTCCACATACCTGACCACCAGCTTCGCACCCAGCTCTTCGACGAGGTTATCCCTGTATGCGATAGCTTCAGGGAAGTTGTGGCCGGTATCGACATGTACCAGAGTGAACGGTATCTTACAGGGAGCAAACGCTTTCCTGGCCAGGTGTACCAGGGTAATGGAGTCTTTTCCTCCGGAAAACAACAATGCAGGGCGTTCGAACTGTCCTGCTACTTCACGCATGATGTAGATCGCCTCAGCCTCCAGATCGTCAAGATAGTCAATCAGCGGATCGTTTTTGAAAGTCATTCTTCGAGATTTCTAATATGAACAAAGAGCTTTACGCTATAATTAACGGGCGTGTAACCCGCATTCCTTTTTGCTTTCGTCTTCCCACCACCATCTTCCGGCGCGGAAATCCTCGCCTTCGACGATAGCCCTGGTGCACGGCGCGCAGCCGATGCTGACAAAACCCCTGTCGTGCAGCGGGTTGTAGGGTACGTTGTTGGCCTTGACATACGTTTTCACTTCGTCAAAGCTCCAGCTCATCAGGGGATGAAACTTGAACAGCTGATGCGCCTCATCCCATTCCAACTGCTCCATCTCCTGGCGATTGCCCGACTGCTCCGCCCTGATGCCGGTGATCCAGACTTTTGCTCCTTTCAGTGCCCTGTTAAGGGGGATTACCTTGCGGATAAAGCAGCATTCTTTCCGGTTTTCGACCGAGTCATAGAAACTGTAGGGACCTTTGGACGAAACCATGGCCTCTACCGCTTCAAGATCAGGATAATAGGCCCGGATATGCGTATCATAACGCTTGTTGGTACGCTGAAGGGTCTTCTGCGTTTCTTCGAACAGGCGCCCGGTATCGAGCGTAAAGACGGTGACAGGAAGATGGTGCGCGAAGATCATATCCGAAATCACCTGGTCTTCATAGCCCAGGCTCGACGAAAAGACTACTTCGCCTGGAAATAGTTCCGCCAGGGTTGCCAGGGCCTCTACCTCGTTTTTCCCTTCCAGGGCCTGTTTCAGCTGCGTAAATTGGTCTAACAATGTATTCATAGGGCACATGCGTTACGCTTGTGGTATTACTTACTCCGCTGAAGCTTCGACGGCCTGCACGAAATCTGAAACCAGATCGTCAGCGTCTTCAAGCCCGACAGAGACCCTTACCAGCCCTTCCGTGATGCCGAGTGAAAGCTTATCTTCGGGAGAAAGCTTGGCATGGGTGGTGGTATAGGGATTTGTGATGATCGTCCTGGTATCACCCAGGTTTGAAGTCAGCGTGACCAGGTTCAGCGCTTTCATAAAGCGGCTGATCCGTTCGAATCCTCCGTCCAGCTCAACGGTCAGGATACCCCCGCCCGCCTTCATTTGTTTCCTGGCAAGCTCATACTGGGAGTAGGAGGGCAGGAAAGGATAATTTACCTTTTTGACCATCGGATGCGCCTCCAGGGCCTGCGCGAGCTTCAGCGCGTTGCCCGAATGCCGCTCCATGCGGAGATCCAGGGTTTCGAGGCTTTTCGACAAGACCCATGCGTTGAACGGCGACAGCGCCGGGCCGGTTTGCCTTGCGAAAAAACGCGCCGGCTTGATGATCTCTTTGCTTCCGACAAGAACCCCGCCGAGGACACGGCCCTGTCCCTCCATGAACTTGGTAGCCGAATGCACGACCAGGTCCGCCCCGAAATCTACCGGGTTCTGAAGCGCCGGCGTTGCGAAGCAGTTGTCTACGTTAAAAATAAGCCCGTGCTTTTTGCTCAGCTTCCCGATCATTTCCATATCCACCAGCTCAAGGCCCGGGTTGGACGGTGTCTCGAGATAGATCATTTTGGTGTTGGGCTGTATAGCCGCTTCCCATTCAGCTTCGGGCGCCGTAGCGTCGATATAGGTGTAGGTAATACCCCATTTAACCAGTATTTGAGTAATGATCTGGTGAGCAGACCCGAACAGGGCTTTGCTGGACACCAGGTGGTCGCCTGCGCTCAGGTAAGAGGCGAAGCCCGCAAATACGGCTGCCATCCCCGTGGCCGTCGCTATCCCGTCCTCGTATCCTTCCATGATGCATACGCGGTCGATGAATTCCTGGACCGTCGGATTGGAAAAACGGCTGTAAAGATTTCCGTGCTCGGTCTCATCAAACAGCGCTTTTCCCTGCTCGGCAGATTCGAAGGTGAAGCTGCTGGTCAGGAATAACGGACTTGAATGTTCCCTGTACCCTGTTTTAGGGGTTTGCGTGCGAATAACTCTGGTTTGCTTTTTCACTCGGTTAAAATTGTACTTCTGCCAGCTGAAGGAGCAGCCAGGCTACCCCGCTGATTGTTGCTTTGATCCTCCCTGCGGTCTGTGACCCGTCTTAGTCTATTAAGTATACTAAAATAATAGACTTGAGGAGCTGCAGGAACTAAGAAAATATTGGTGCAAAGGTACAGTTTAAATACAATGATTTCAACGGTTTTAGGAATAATGAGTAGTAAACAAAATTTTTTTTCTGTTGCTTATACGAAATGAGGGCTAACGCGCAGGTATGAATCAACGGAAGTACAGGTGAAAAAAGATGATCTGACAGGTTAAAATGCAGCCTGGCTGCGGCCGGAGTTTTGATATAAAGCGCGTATTCGGTATGTTTGAATAATTGTACAAATTAAAGAAGTAATAATATATATGAGAAAAGAGGTATGGATAGCCTCGGCGATGCGGACGCCGATAGGTAGCTTCGGCGGGTCGCTGGCAGGTTTGTCTGCCGTAGAACTGGGAAGCGCGGCGGTAAAAAAAGCTGTAGCAGTATCGGGCGTTGACCAGGAGTTGATAGACGAGGCTTTTTTCGGGAACGTTATTTCGGCCAATACAGGACAGGCGCCGGCAAGACAGGTGGTGAGAAAGGCCGGATTACCGGAAAAGATCATATGTACGACCGTAAACAAAGTATGCGCGTCGGGTTTGAAGGCGGTTTCTCTCGCAGCGCAGTCTATACTGCTCGGCGACGCCGGCGTTGTAATCGCCGGCGGTACGGAGAGCATGTCTAACGCTCCTTTTTATCTTCCCAAAGCCCGGTTCGGCTACGGGTACGGCAACGGTCAGCTTATAGACAGCCTCGTCCGCGATGGCCTCCAGGACGCCTACGACCAGTCGGCAATGGGAGCCTGCGGCGACGCGACGGCGCTCGAATACGGAATTTCCCGTGCAGAGCAGGACGAATATGCGCTCAGGTCCTATGCCAGGGCGTCGGAGGCATGGAACAAAGGCTGGTTCGATGTCGAAACGGTGGGGATTGAAGTGCCGCAGCGTAAGGGCGAGCCGCTTGTAGTGACCCGTGACGAAGAATATAAAAAGGTAAACATAGAAAAAGTGCCGCTGCTGAAACCGGCATTCTCCGAAGGAGGAAGTGTAACGGCCGCCAATGCTTCTACAATTAATGACGGCGCGGCAGCGTTGATCCTGGTAAGCGGCGACCGGGCGCGGGAGCAGGGGCTGCGGCCTCTGGCGAGGATTGTGGCCTACGCCGACGCCGAGCAGGAACCCGCGAAATTTACCACTACGCCGGTGTTGGCTACCCGCAAGCTGCTGGATAAGGCAGGAATGGATATAGACCAGGTCGATTATTTTGAAGTGAATGAGGCTTTTTCGGTAGTTGCCCTGGCTTACATCCGGCTCCTGGGCCTTGACCACAACCGGGTGAATGTCTGGGGAGGAGCGGTATCGCTGGGCCATCCGCTGGGCGCCTCCGGGGCGAGGATCCTGACCACGCTGCTGAGCGTGCTGCGACAGAACGGCGGACGTTACGGGATAGCGTCGATCTGCAACGGCGGAGGCGGCGCGACGGCCGTTTTAGTGGAGAATCTGTCTTGATGAGGCAATGTGATGATGTGATGATGTGACGATGTGATGATGTGATAATATGTGGGATTAATTGTCACATTAGCTAATTATCACATCAACTAATCAACTAATCAATTATACTATGAATATCCGGATACCGGGAATAGCGTTTGTTTTTGTTTTGCTGGGTTGCGTTTCGCACATCCTGCACGCACAACAATTCCGCAATCCCGGTGTCTTCAGCTTGCAGCAGGACGGTCTGCTCTATGAATGGATACCGAGCGAGCATGTCTCGGTAGAGGTCCGTGACGGCAGGGTCAGGATCATAGCGCCTGAGACCAAATCGTCGTGGAACGGGAAAAGCACCTGTAAAAGATTTCTTTTCGGCGATATTTACGATAACCGCCTGCCGGAACAGGAAGAAAAGGCCTTGTTTTCGGAAGGCCTGGCGTTGCCCCCGGGAAACTATGGCTTCCGGATCGTATACGCCGCCGCCAATGACTACGGGCATTTGACCGCCAACCTGTGGAACCTGATGGGAATGGGCAGCGGTACGGCGGATGACAACTCGGCCATGATGGAAACGCTCTACCTGTCGGTTACTTCCGCCGGATCGGGCGAGCCGGGCATAAGCGTACCTGCCGACCTGCTGCGGGCTAGCTGGCTTCCGCACTACCAGCTGCTTCCGTACGATCTCCGGCTGCCGCCGGGGAAAGGATTCGGCATTACCCGCTATATTACGGGTATACCGAAAGAAGAGCTGTTCAGGAAAGTCACGCACATCCAATATGTCTACAGCTGGCTCGACAATATGTCCCAGGGCAGGAAGTGGAAGAACCTGCGGGCTTATGACAATACCGGGAAGCCTGCCCAGCCCGACTGGGTGATCGCCAATACGGCCGTCGATAAAGATTTCATCACGATCGCCGAGCTTGCTGAAAATTATGGCAACCTGGAAGGCGATTGTCCGCGCTGCTACGAAAAAGCCGAGGAGACGTTCAAAGGGCTGTATGCGCGGTACCAGCGCGAGCTCGGTGTAAAATCTCCTGCCGAAACAAGGCTGTATGACGATTATTTCGGGGCATTATACGGCTACAGCGTGGAGATGAACCTATACGCGCCGGCAGCCCACCTGAGGAGGGGGTTGTCATCGGTGGATTTTGCCCGCAACCGGTATGCAAACGGCGCGTGGGAGCTGTCTGCCTATTTCAGTAAAGGCGCCTATCAGTACCGCAATTACCGCCTGGCCGGCTACCTGGGCAATATGTTCAATACCCTCGTCGAGAGCGGACTATATAAAAATCTTTTTAATCTTGAAAAGGTCAACCTGGCCATACCCGACAGGAGGCTTCTGAAAAACGGCTGGCAAACTGCCGAAGCCGTGGGAGTAGACAGGGTAACGGCTGCGGGCACTTTCCAGCGGCTGAAGCTGAACGGCGGGGATGTGCTCCTGTTAGGACCTAACAGCTGGCCTCTTCACACCATGCTGGGAGAGTCTTTTTTTCAGCTGCTGCTGGGGAATGACTATATTTTGTGGAACAGCAATATCCCGATGTCGACAGACCCGGCCCATTTCGACCAGAGCTGGTATGGCGGACAGGACGACTGGAAAACGAAATGGCAGCCAAACGGCAAAGCCGCTGTGACCTATAACCCCAATGATCCGACCCATCCTAAAAAAGGAAAAGGCCCGGAAGGCTCGATTTTCCCCGAGGCGCCGCTGCAGGGCGAGACGGGCGCTTTTATAGGAGCATGGCTTTATAGCCGGATCAGTACGGCCAGCGACCGGGTAAGCCGTTCGGTCAGGTATTGCAATTTTTCGGTCAACGGGAAATCATATACTCCCTCAAAAGGCAGTAAAGGCGACGGCTCGCTCTCGTCGCGTATCGGCCGGAATCCCGGACAGGACTGGATCGTAACGGCGTATGAGCAGAAGGCCCCCGTCTGCATCTGTACGGAAGGCGCCGGGGGGAAAGCTGTGATCTACCAGAATCCGCACGCCGGGCTGACCGGGAAGCAGGTACTGAAGACGGAAAACGGCCTGCAGGCGGAGATAACCGGCAACCGGCTGCATGTGTTTTATGTGGACTAAGCTTCGGAGCAGACAGTCTTCGCCGCTTATTTTGTCCGTTTCGCGTCATAAGCGCTTTTGAATATTAAGATTCCGTGGGTAATTTGCAGGATATGGAATCTTTTCTTCCAACCAGGAACCTGCTTAAGTACAGCTGTCGATGCGCGATAGGTGTTGCAGGTATCGTATTGATCACCGGCTCGACCATTGAGCCTTCGCTGCCCGTGGTGTTTTTCAGGACCGCCACGACTTTCCTGCTGTTCCTGGCCAGCTGTCTGGCCAATATATTTTTCCTGCTTTGCTGGGAGAAGAAGGGGAGGGTGGTGGAGCCCGAATTTAACCCGCGGCGTTTCCTTTCAGGGTATCTCGCTACTTTCATCGTGCTCGTTCTGTTGCATCAGACCAACTTGAGCCTGATCGAAAAAGGAGTGCTTCCGGCCAGCTTCTACGACAGGCATGAGTTTTACCCGGATGAAAGCTGGCTGTATTGGGTGCATATGCTGGTCGTCACTTTCGTAGTATTCATACTGGTGTACTATTTTCACAATTTTATCCTGCTGTTGTTTGCAAAAAGCCGCACGGAACAGGAAATTTCAAAGCTGAAAATGGCCAATTTCGAATCGGCCAACCAACTGCTGAGGCAACAGATCCAACCGCATTTTCTTTTCAATGCGCTGAATGTGCTCAAGTCGCTCATACGGAAATATCCCGAAACCGCCGAGGCCTATCTGATCAGGCTGTCCGACTTCCTGAGGGCGTCTTTAAATGTCAGCAAGGTGGATACCGCTACTGTAAGAGAGGAATTGAAGCTCTGTGAGGATTATATGGAAATGCAGAAGATCCGTTTCGGCGATTCCCTCCATTATCACGTAACATTGGAGGAGAACGACAGGCACATGGATGACTACCTGCCCTTTTTCTCATTGCAATCGTTGCTGGAAAATGCCATTAAGCATAACCAGCTCACTCCCGCGGCGCCTTTGCGGATAGAAGTGAGCCGTTTGGGCGATTGGATCGAGGTGAAGAACAACCTCCAGCCTAAGAATTTCGTGGAAGGAAGCACAGGAAACGGTCTGTTCAGCCTGAAGGAACGGTACAGGATACTCTCGGGCGACGAAGTAGGGATCAGGATGACTGAAGATGAATTTTCAGTTCGCATCAAAATCTTAAACCATAAGATAGCCATGAGCAACCAGAAATCAGCTGTCGGCCGCACGGCTGATAGCTGAAGGCTGATCGCTTTTATACACATGAAATAGCCATGAGCTGTAAGGTTTTAGGTTTTAGCGGCGCACAAACCCGGTATGAACAAAAGCTAACACCTTACAGCTAATAGCTAACACCTTTTTATACAAATGAATATCGTCGTAATAGAGGATGAAAAGCTGACTTCTGATGACCTGGTAGAGATCATTCAGGACCTCGAACCCGATGCGGTCGTCACAGCCGTATTGAAGTCTGTCAAAGAAGCAATCGCCTTTTTTCAGTCCGGAGCCGGTGCAGACCTGATCTTCAGTGATATACAGCTGGGCGACGGGCTTAGCTTCGAGATCTTCAAGACCGTGGAAATCAATATCCCGATTATTTTCTGCACGGCTTATGATGAATATACGCTTAATGCCTTCAAGACAAACGGGATAGCCTACGTGCTGAAGCCTTTTACCGTTTCTTCCATCAGGCTGGCACTCGAAAAATTCAAGACCTTACAACGGGCTTTTGCCCCTTCCGTAGTGCCTTACTCGGATATCATCCGGCTTCTCGGCGACCGGGCCCCTCAAAAAGTATCCTCCATACTCGTATACTACAAAGACAAAATTATTCCGGTACGGCTGGAAGATGTAGCTTTGTTTTATATCCGGAATGAGGTCACCCACCTCATTACCTTCGATAAGACCACCTACCTGGTCAACAAAACGCTGGATGAGGTTGAAAAGATCGGCGGCGGGGCTTTTTTCAGGGCTAACAGGCAGTATCTGGTGAACCGGAAGGCGGTGGCCGATGCTTCCAGCTATCTTTCGAGGAAATTCTCGGTATCGCTTACCATCCCGTTTGGCGAAACGATCACGGTCAGCAAGGAAAAGATGCAGACCTTCCTGAGCTGGCTGGCCGAATAGCCGCTACCCTTCTGCACGCAGCCGGTCAGTCGTATGGCAGCTCGCATGGGGCTGCCGGATACGGATATTCCCATTGAATTCACGGAAATTCACTACCAGATACTGTCAATTCACTCGTGTTTTTGTCCGTTTCCCCCGAAAAGTCCTATGTAAAGAATAGCGGCTCTTTCAACTTTGCAGCATCATCAAGTGTAACGAGATAAAAATGCCACAGTTGAAAAGAACATGTATGGTTTTGGCCGGGTTGCTGATGTTGCAGCAACTGCCGGCGCAAACACCTGTTACTATGAGCGATGCGATCCAGTATGCGCTTAAGAACAGCGAGGTATTGAAGCAGGCGCGGCTGGACATCGAAAAAGGTGTCTACCAGGTAAAAGAAACCCGGGCCAATGCGCTGCCTCAGCTTTCCGCGACCAGCACGCTTACCAACAATCTCCTGGTGCAGCAGTTTGTGCTGCCTGCGGAGGCTTTCGGCGGTAAGCCGGGCGAATTTATGGCCATTAAGGCCGGTCAGACCTGGGGCGCTATGACGCAGGTACAGCTTAGCCAGCAGATTTTTAACCAGCAGGTGATGACCGGTTTGAAGGCTGCCAGGACTACCGAGGATTTTTACAGGGTCTCGGAAGAGCTCGCCAGGGAAAACGTGATCCAGCAGGTTGCCGTCAACTACTACCAGGTGCAGATCTCCCGTCTGCAGATGAGCGTAGTGAATGCCAACCTGGAACGGGTCACAAAATTAGGAGATATGATTGCCGGCCAGTATGAGAACGGATTGGCTAAGAAGATCGATGTCGACCGGGTTAAAGTGAACCGGAGCAACCTGGAAGCGCAAAAACTGCTGCTTGAAAATTCGATTGCCCAGCAGGAAAACCTACTGAAATATTATATGGGAATGCCTGTTATGGAGCAGATCGCCTTGTCGGAGCCGGACCTGGGTGAAGCGCGGCTGCCGGAAGCGGCAACGGCCGGCGATCATCTGAACATCGAGAGCCTGCTTACTTACAGCGTGCTGAAAAAGCAGGAAGATCTGCTGAAATTTCAGCGCGACGCCATTGCAGCCGAAGCTTACCCGACCCTTTCTCTGAGCGGGAACTATACGTATAACACCCAGAGTAACCGTTTCAACCTTTATGGGAACAATGCGCTGAGCTATGATATGGCGGCTGTTACGCTCAATCTCCGGATCCCGATATTCGACGGTTTCTCCAGGAAAAGCCGAGTCAGGCAATCCGAAATAGCCCGCCTGAACCTTCAGGAAGATATAAGAAAGACCTCCAATTCGCTCTACATGGCCAATGAGAATGCGAAGAGCCAGCTGGACAACAGCCTGAGGACGATCAGGACCCAGGCCGCCAACAAAGAGCTGGCAGGAGAGGTGTATGAGAGCATCCGGAACAACTACCGCAACGGCCTGGCCAACCTCACCGACCTGCTGAACGCAGAAGATGAGCTGGTCAACGCGCAGAAGAGCTACAACGAAGCGCTGCTGCAATACCGGATAGCCGAGGTCGAGCTTCTGAAATCGAACGGGAAGATCACCTCGATGCTGAATGGATCGCGATAGATATAAGATATTAATAATAAGCAAATTATAAATTCTGTAAACAAATGAAAAAGATAATCATTACTCTGGCAGTGCTCGTTCTCGCAGGGGCGGGGATAGCCAAAGTGCTGAGTGACAATAAAGCGGAAAACCAGGCAAGGATAGACGTGGTAAGCAAGGCGGGAGGAGCAGTGCCGGTGAAAATATTTACAGTCGGGAAGGAAACCGTTAAGCTGGATTTCGTAGCAAACGGGAACTTTATTCCCAACCAGGACCTGAAATTCATGTCGGAAGTCAGCGGACGCATCACCTCGATCATGGTCAGGGAAGGAAGCCGGGTCCAGAAAGGGCAGATCCTGGCGAAGGTAGAGGATAAATATTTGCTTCTCGATGTAAAGACTTCCAAAGATGCCGTTGAGAAGCTCAGGCTGGATAAGGAGCGTTTCCAAAATTCTTTCAAAACAGGCGGGGTTACCCAGGCGCAGGTCGACGACCTCAGCCTCCAGCTGAGAAATGCCGAGAGCCGCCTGGAGCAGGCGCAGACCCGGCTGGCGGATGCAGTGATCACTGCGCCGATCTCGGGGGTCATCAATAAAAAATACATCGAGCTGGGCGCTTATGTGTCGCCCGGTACGGCTTTGTTTGATATCGTAGACGTATCGTCGCTGAAGCTCCAGGTAGGCGTCGATGAGAAGCGCATCGTGCTGCTCAAGCCCGGCAACCAGGTGGATATTACCGTACCGGTGTTCCCCGATAAATCTTTTTCCGGTAACATTTCCTTTATAGCCTCGAAATCTGATAACGCCCTGAATTTCCCGGTAGAGATCAAAGTGAACAACGTGAAGGGTGATATCGTAAAAGCAGGCATGTACGCTACGGCGACCTTCAGGTTCAAAGAGGAAACGCCGGTGCTTTCGGTACCGAGAAGCGCATTTGTAGGAAGCGTCAATACGCAGCAGGTGTATGTGCTGGAAGACAATAATACGGTTTCCCTGCGGAAGGTAATCCCGGGCGGGGTTTTCGGAGAAACAATAGAGATCCTTTCAGGCCTGGAGGAAGGAGATAAGGTAGTGGTATCGGGGCAGATCAATCTCAGCGACGGAAGCGAGGTTGAAGTTATCAGGAATTAACAGCCGGACATCAGCATGAAAATTACAGAAATATCGATCAAACGCCCTTCCATCGTAATCGTGGTATTCACCGCGCTGACGCTGTTCGGGATCATCAGCTACCTTTCGCTCAACTACGAGCTGCTGCCCAAGTTCTCGCCGGCGGTGGTTTCGGTCAGTACGGTTTACCCGGGGGCATCTCCTGCCGAAGTAGAAAATACGGTTACCAAGAAGATCGAGGACGCGGTGGCTTCCATGGAAAACATCAAGAAGATTGATGCTACTTCGTATGAAAGCTTGTCGGTCATCATCATTACGCTTACTTCTGACGCAGACGTCGACCTGTCGGTCAATGATGCCCAGCGGAAGATCAACGCTATCTTATCGGATCTCCCCGAAGATGCGAAGACGCCGTCATTGAGTAAATTCTCGCTTGACGACCTGCCTATCATGACGCTTTCGGCTACTTCGAAGCTGGGCGACGCGGAATTTTTCGACCTGGTAGATAAAAGGATACAGCCGATGCTCTCGCGGGTAAACGGTGTGGCGCAGGTAAACCTGATAGGCGGAGAAGAAAGGGAGATCCAGGTCAACCTGAACGCCGACAAGCTGGAGGCTTACAATCTTTCCATTCTGCAGGTACAGCAGCAGATACTGGGATCCAACCTGGATTTTCCCACAGGTAGCGTAAAATCCGAAAACCAGGATATCCTCGTCAGGCTGGCAGGTAAATATAAAAGCGCTGAAGAGCTCGGCAACCTGGTGGTAGCGCAGGGAGCAGGCGGCGCCCAGGTGAGGCTTCGCGATATTGCCGAAGTACTGGACACCCAGAAAGACGTGGAGAAGATAGCCAGGGTCGACCGGACCAACGCGATTGCCATCCAGATACTGAAGCAGTCGGATGCCAATGCGGTGGAGGTAAGCAAGGCCACAAAGGCTATCCTGGAAAAAATCCACAGGGAATATGCGGCCGACGGCCTGGAAATCAAGATCGCCAACGATACGACGGAATATACCCTTGCATCGGCAAACGCCGTGATTCTCGACCTCGTGATCGCAATCGCGCTTGTAGCAGTGATCATGCTTTTCTTTCTGCACAGCCTGAGGAACTCCCTGATCGTGATGATCGCGATCCCGGTATCGCTGATCGCCACTTTTATCGGGATGTCGCTGCTCGGGTTTTCGCTTAACCTGATGTCCCTCCTCGGACTTTCGCTTGTGGTGGGTATCCTGGTAGACGACGCCATCGTGGTCATAGAGAATATCTACCGGCACATGGAGATGGGTAAGAATAAAGTACGGGCTTCGCTCGACGGGGCAAAAGAAATCGGATTTACCGTTCTTTCCATTACACTGGTTATCGTGGTGGTGTTCCTGCCTATAGCGATGAGCACAGGGATGGTGGCGGATATCCTCCGGGAATTCTGTATGGTGGTCGTGATCGCGGTGCTGCTCAGCTTGCTGACTTCCTTTACCGTCGTTCCCCTGATGACCTCCCGGTTCGGTAAGCTGGAGCACGTCCGGAACGACAACGCGATGGGACGGTTTATCCTATGGTTTGAAGGGATACTGAATAAGTTCACCAACTGGATATCCGGTTTGCTGACGTGGAGCCTGGACCATAAGGCGGTAACGATTATCATTGTAGCGGCGCTTTTCTTCGGTTCGTTCGGCCTCATAACCGGGAAGTTTATCGGGGCGGAATTCATTGCCCAGGGAGACAGGGGCGAGTTCCTGGTACAGATCGAATTGCCCCGCGATGTGAGCATCGAGCAGACCAACCAGGTAACGCGCCGGGTAGAAGAATACCTGGCCGGCAAGCCTGAGGTAGTATCCACTATCGCTACGGTGGGCCAGTCGAGCGAAGGGATGGGCGCCAGCATGTCAACCGCGTACAAATCTGAGATCACGGTTAAGCTGGTGGACGCGAAGCTGAGAGCCGACCGTTCGGACGTCTATGCCGCTAAGCTTAAGAAGGAGCTTGAAAGCGAGATCGTCGGAAGCAAATTCAAAACGGTTCCGATCAGTATTACGGGTACGGCGTCGAATGCGCCCATAGAAATGGTGATTATCGGATCGAACCTCGACAGCATCAATGTCTATGCCAACACCGTCATGGAAACGCTGAAGAAGGTACCGGGCGCTTCCGAAGTAAGGTTGTCGGTGGAGAGCGGGAATCCCGAGATCGCCGTGGAGGTCGACAGGGATAAGATGGCTGCCCTGGGACTGAATCTCCAGACCGTAGGAGCCACCATGCAGACTGCCTTTAACGGCAATACCAACGGGAAATTCCGCCAGGGAGAGTACGAATACGATATCAATATCAGGTTTGATAATTATAACCGGAAGAACGTAGCGGACGTATCCAATATCAGGTTTACCAATGACAAGGGTGAGCTGGTTACGTTATCACAATTTGCGCATATCAAGGAAAGCTCGGGGCCCAGCCAGCTGGAGCGCCGCGACAAGAGCACAGCGGTAAAAGTTCGCTCACAGGCGCTCGGGCGGCCGTCTTCGGCTGTCATCCAGGATCTGGAAGCCAGCCTGAAAAATGTGGAGATCCCTGTGGGAGTGAGCTATATATGGGGCGGAGACATGGAAAACCAGAGCGAGGGCTTCGGCACGCTTGGTATCGCCCTCGTCATGTCGGTATTATTGGTGTATTTCATTATGGTAGCGCTGTATGACAGCTTCGTCCATCCTTTCGTGGTGCTGTTCTCCATCCCGCTATCGGTGATAGGAGCCCTGCTGGCGCTGGCGCTCACCAATAATACGCTCAATATCTTCACCATTCTCGGGTTGATCATGCTGATCGGTCTGGTGGCTAAAAACGCCATTATCCTCGTCGATTTTACCAACCAGCTGAGAGCGGAAGGCAAATCTACCCGCGAATCGCTGATCCTGGCCAACCACGCCCGTCTGAGGCCTATCCTGATGACCACGCTGGCCATGGTGTTCGGGATGCTTCCGATCGCGCTGGCCTCTGGAGCGGGTGCCGACTGGAAAAACGGTCTTGCCTGGGTCATCATAGGAGGGCTGGTCAGCTCACTCTTCCTGACGCTGATCGTAGTGCCTGTAGTGTACCAGATTTTCGACAGCCTGCTGAACCGCCTGGGACTGAATAAAGAGCCTATGCCGGTCGATGCGCTGCTGGTCGAGGAATACGAGCACGTCGAAGTGAAGGAATATTAATTGTGGTGTATATATAAGTCGGAGCCGGCGGCTGCATGTGCGGTCGCCGGCTTTTTTAGTGTATAATCTGGCTTACTCATTGGGTAGCCGCGGGTTTCAACCCGCGGTTGACAGGATTTTCAAATGATCGATCATGTCACAGGGGTCAGCGGCGTTGAACACGAAGCTCCCGGCGATCAGGATGTCCGCTCCGGTAGCTGCCAGCCGTCCGGCATTTTCTGCGGTCACACCCCCGTCGACACCGATTGTAAATCCCAGACCGGCTTCTCTTCTCATCGCATCCAGCCGCGCGATTTTCGAGTATGTGTTTTCAATAAATTGCTGTCCGCCGAAGCCCGGGTTGACCGACATGAGCAACACGGTATCTACTTCGGGCAATATGTCGATCAGCAGCTCCACCGGGGTATGCGGGTTCACAGCCACGCCGGCAACGGCTCCCAGTTCTCTGATGCTCTGTATGGACCGGTGCAGGTTCGGGCAGGCTTCCAGGTGGATGGTCAGGCGGTCAGCTCCGGCCAGGCGGAACCGCGCCAGGTATTTTTCCGGTTCCACGATCATCAGGTGTACGTCCAGAGGCTTGGCGGCATGCCGGGCAATTGCTTCGCAAACCGGTAGTCCGAACGAGATGTTAGGGACGAACCTGCCGTCCATTACGTCGACATGGATCAGGTCGGCATTGCTCCGGTTGATCATTTCGACGTCCCGCTGGAGATTCGCAAAATCGGCAGACAGTATGGAGGGTGCAATCAGGGCCATAGATAGAATGAAGATAAACAATTGAGAGGCAAAGATAAGCCAAAACGGGATAATTAGATAATAAGATATATTTGCCTTTCAATATGCAAGGGAGGTACAAAACCGATATCTATGACACCTGTACAGCAACAGATAAACGAGCTTACCGATAGGCTGAACTATTACAATGACCGGTATTACCAGGACAGTGTTTCCGAGATCTCCGACCAGGAATTCGATGCGCTGTTAAAGCTGCTGGGTGACCTTGAAAAATCCCATCCTGAATTCAGGAGGGACGATTCTCCTACCCAGCGGGTGGGCGGTACCATCAGCAAAACCTTTCAGACAGTATACCATCGCTATCCTATGCTGTCTCTCGATAATACCTATAGCGAGGATGAGCTGCGCCAATTCGATACGCGGGTTAAAAAAGCATTGGGCGGGGAAGCATACGAATACGTGTGCGAGCTGAAATTTGACGGGATTTCGCTGAGTTTTACCTATGAGAACGGCGTGCTGAAGCGGGGCGTCACGCGGGGAGACGGCAGGAGAGGGGATGATATCACGCACAACATCAAAACGATCAAAAGCCTGCCGCTGCGTATCAGGGGCACCGATGTGCCGCCTGTTTTTGAGGTACGGGGAGAGGGTTTTATGCCTTTTTCATCTTTTCAAAGGCTGAACGCAGACCTGGAAGAAATGGGAGAGCAAACCTATGCCAACCCGCGAAATGCGGCTTCCGGAGCCTTTAAGCTCCAGGATTCTTCGGAGACGGCGCGGAGGAACCTCGACTGCTATATCTATTCTTTTCTAAGCGACGACGATTTTTTCCCAACCCACGAGAGCAGCCTTGCCGGCCTCAGGAAGATGGGCTTCAACGTATCGCCGGGATGGCGGAAATGCAGCGATATAGAGGAGGCGATTCTCTACATCAGGGAATGGCAGGAAAAACGGTTTGAGCTGCCCCTGGCCACAGACGGCATTGTCATCAAGGTCAATTCCTACAGCCAGCAGCAGGAGCTGGGCGCGACGGCCAAAAGTCCGCGCTGGGCCATTTCATTCAAATACCAGGCGGAGAATAAGCCCGCAGTTTTAAGGAAGGTTTCCTACCAGGTCGGCCGTACCGGCGCGGTCACGCCGGTAGCCAATCTGTGCGCGATAGAAGAGCGTGATCTGCCTTACGACAAGGTTAAAGGCGTTCACCTTTCCGGTACCAGGGTAAAACGCGCTACCCTGCATAATGCCAACGAGCTTGAAAGGCTGGGTTTGAGGACAGGCGATGTGGTGTTCGTGGAAAAAAGCGGGGAGATCATTCCGAAAGTTACCGGTGTGGATGTAGCCCAGAGAGATTTTTTCCTCACCGAGCCGGTTACTTTCCCTTTGAATTGTCCCGAATGCGGAGCCCTGCTGATACGCCGCGAAGGCGAAGCTGCCTGGTATTGTCCCGACGAGCGGGGGTGCCCGCCCCAGATAAAAGGCAGGATAGAGCACTTTATCCACCGGAAAGCGATGAATATCGAAAGCCTGGGCGAAGGGAAGATCGAGCTCCTTTTCGACAGGGGGCTGGTAAGGAGCCCGGCCGACCTTTACGATCTTACCTATGATCAGCTGCTTGGACTCGAGAAAAATATCCTGAACGAAGAAACAGGGAAGTCCAAGAGAATAAGCTTCAGGGAAAAGACAGTCGATAACATACTGAAGGGGATAGAGCTATCTAAAACCGTGCCGTTTAGGAACCTGCTCTTTGCGCTCGGGATCCGTTTTGTGGGCGCTACCGTGGCCGAAAAGCTGGCAGCCTATTTCGGAACGATGGAGGCTCTTCAGGCGGCTTCCTACGAACAGCTCGTGGCCGTGCCCGAGATCGGTGATAAAATTGCGCTTAGCCTGAAAGCTTATTTTGAAGATGCGTATAACCAGCTTGAAATCGCACGGCTGAAGGCCGCAGGGCTGAAATTCGAAAACGACGGGAAGCCTGTCGAAGTAGAAAGCGATGTGCTGGCCGGGAAGACGTTCGTCATTTCGGGTGTGTTCCTTCACTACGACCGCGAAGAGCTGAAGCAGAAAATAGAAGCGAACGGAGGAAAAGTGCTCAGCGGGGTTTCGGGTAAGCTCAATTACCTGCTCGCCGGCGACAATATGGGGCCATCAAAGCTCGAGAAGGCGCAGAAACTGGGTGTTACCATTATTTCTGAAGAGGAATTTACCGGAATGTTACCGGGGGCATAGCGAAAGTACATGAAGCTCATTACATTTGCGGACTGAACAACCCAGGGCTTGACTAGCCTGGGGCTTCAGCCCCGGGATCCGGGATCCGGGATCCGGGATCGGAAAATGAATATATAGCAATAATGTCAGTTGATCAGCGATTTAAAGGCGTAGGGGTGGCGGTCGTTACCCCGTTTAACGAGCAACAGGAAGTCGACTACGATGCGTATGTCAGGCTTCTCGGGTATCTTAGTGAAGGGGGGGTGGACTACTTTGTGGTACAAGGCACTACAGGTGAGTCTCCGACGGTTACCGCTTCCGAAAAAAAACGCCTGCTGGAGCTGACGAAGCAGCATAATCCCAAAAAGCTCCCGATCGTTTACGGGATCGGCGGCAATGATACCAGGTCGGTTCTCGAGGCGATCGCCCAGGCAGACCTGAGCGGCGTCGATGCGGTTTTATCCGTGGCGCCTTACTATAATAAGCCCCCGCAGGCCGGGCTGGTGGCTCATTTTACCGCCGTTGCCGACGCTTCTCCCGTGCCGGTCATCCTGTATAATGTGCCGGGCAGAACGGTGGTGTCGTTATCGCTCGATACCGTGCTGACGCTGGCGGAGCATCCCAACATCATCGGGATCAAGGATGCTACCAGCAGCCTCGAGTTCGCGATGCAGCTTGCCTGGAAAGCGCCGAAGGACTTTTTACTGCTTTCCGGCGACGATAACCTTGTTACGCCCATGGTCAGCGTGGGCTGGCACGGGGTTATTTCGGTCATCGCCAATGCTTTTCCGAAGGAATTCGGCGCCATGACCTGGCATGCGCTCGAAGGGCGTTTCGCAGAGGCGTCCCGGATCCAGTATTCATTTATAGACTTCGATACGCTCCTCTACGTCGAATCGAACCCGGTAGGGATTAAAAAATGCCTTGAAATAAAAGGCCTGACCTCTTCGGAGGTACGTCTTCCGCTGGTAAAGGCCACTGACGCGCTGGGCGAAAAGCTGGAGGCCGCCATGCAGAGGGAAGGATTTATATAAGGAAGCCTCAAAACCCGGAAGTCTTCTGAGGGCACATTCATAATTCATAATTCTCAACTCATAATTACCCACAAAAGGTACGTGGCAGCCAGTGCCGTGAGCCCCATGCACAGCGAAGCGATCGTGTATACCTTCAGCATGGTTTTCATTTCCAGGCCTGAGAACTTGGCTATTACCCAGAAATAAGCGTCGTTTGCGTGCGATATCATCATGGAGCCCGCGCCCATGGCAAGAGCGGCCATAAGCGTTCCGGTCTGGCTGTCCAGGTGCAGAACCGGCAGAAGAGGGTGAATAAGCGAGGCGGTGGTAATAATAGCGACCGTTGATGAGCCCTGCGCCGTTTTGAGGACAAAGGCTACCAGGAAAGGGAAGAGTATGCCCCAGGAGCCGCTTTGGGCCGCCGACGTAAAGTGCGAGGCAGGATTGGTCGCTGCAAGGACAGCGCCGAATGCGCCGCCGGCTCCTATGATGACGAGTATCCCGCCGGCCTTTTCCGCGGCTTCCGACAGGGAAGCAGTGATCATATGGCTCCTTTTCCTGTTTTTAAAATTCAGGAGGGAAAGCACGATCCCGATAGCGAGCGCGATGGAAGGCTCGCCGGCCACCGCGGTAAAATGGGTCAGAAATGTCTCCTCAGCCCCGGGCACGTTTAAGAAAGGCTTCAGCGCGATGAGCAGTATGGGGATGACTACCGGGGCAAAGGACATGGCGGTAGACGGCGTCCATCCCGTTTCCGGGCTTTCTTCCTCTTTTGCAACGGGAATAACCTCACCTTCCCATTTCTTCCCCGCGTAGCTCGTCCACAAATAGCCTGCGATGCTGGACGGTATCGCGACCAGTATCCCGGTCAGGATCAGCTTCCCGAAATCAACCTGGAGGTGGGCTGCCGCCGCGCTCATGCCCGGATGAGGCGGGATCATGCAATGTACGGAGTAAAGCCCTGTCGCAAGCGCACCTGCCAGGATAGCCATTGAAATGCCGGTCCTCCTGGCGAGCGAATTGGCCAGGCCGCTCAGCACGATGTATCCCGAGTCACAGAAAATCGGCAGCCCTACGACAAACCCGGTAATTCCCATAGCCACCGGGGCTCTTTTTTCACCTGTCTTTTTCAGGATCCATTCGGCCATTACCCACGTGCTTCCCGACTTCTCCAGCAGGATCCCCAGGGCGGTGCCGAGCACAATGATCAGCGCAAGCGATTTCATGACGTGGCCGAAGCCTGATTTCGCGTGCTCCAGGATGCTTTCGACCGGCATACCTACGCCGAGCCCTACAACGAAGCAGGCGATCAGCAAGGCATAGAACGCATGCAATTTGTACCTGGCCGTGAGAATGATAATGACGGAAATGCCAGCCGCAAGTGAAAGCAGCAAATGGGGAAGAGAGATCTCGATAGGGTGCATTAACGGAAATTTTATGTATTTTCGTACCACACTAAAGACAGTCGGACAGTAAGATTTACTGTAAAATCATTACAGGGCTTATAACAGTCTGTATACGAGCAGTGTGAAAGTTGTATACCGTTTCTCTTCATTTAATTGCAAGGAATTTTTATGCTCCGTTTTTTCAGAACGTTCTGTTTCCTTTCTCTTTCAGCCGCTACCCTTTGTGCACAGATCCCCGCAGACGACGTCAGGCACCTGAAGGTTTATCATGAGCCCGGACGTTATGCCGGCTGGCCTGCCAATACCGGTATCTGGATATGGGGCAATGAAATCCTGACGGGTTTTTCGATCGGGTATCACAAGCAGACAAAAACAAGCCTGCACTACATCGACCGGGAAAAAACCGAAATTCATGTGCTGGCAAGAAGCAAGGATGGAGGCGAATCGTGGGAGATCGAAGATCCGGCCAAAGCCGGCGTGCTGGTATTCGATGCTGAATTCGGTACGCAACGGACGGACGTACCCGTGCCGAAGCCCAAAAAGCTCACGAGGCCTATCAATTTTAAAGATCCCAACCTCGCTTTCGTCACAAGGTTTGCGAAGAACAAAAAGTCTTATTTCTGGTTTTCCGCAAACAGGGGGAGAACCTGGGCGGGTCCCTATATGCTGCCCGATTTCGGCATGACCGGCATCGAAGCGCGTACAGAGTATATCGTGAATTCGGAAAAGGAGTGTATGCTCTTTATTACCGCCTCAAAGTCTGACGGCAAAGAAGGGCGTGTGATATGTGTCAAAACGGTCGACGGCGGGATAAACTGGTCGCTGGTATCGCCGATAGGAGAGGAGCCTGAGGGTTTCGCGATCATGCCGGCGGCAGTGCGGATCTCCAAACGTGAGCTGCTGGTGACTATCCGCAACCGGGAGGACGGAGCCGATTTTATAAGCACTTATTTTTCAAGGAATAACGGGAAATCATGGAAGCAGCTCGGCAATGCTTCCGAGGATACCGGGAAAGGCGGCAGCCCGCCCGCTATGCTGCGTCTTACCGACGGGCGGATCTGCCTGGTCTATGGATACCGGTCCGATCCTTCCACCGGCCGGAACGCGGCCATGATCGCGAAGCTCAGCTCCGACAACGGGAAGACCTGGAGCAAGGAATACATACTCCGCAACGACGGGGCTGCCAGGGACATCGGCTACCCGAAAATGGTACAGCGCCCGGACGGCAGCGTGGTTATCGTCTACTATTTTACGGACCTGCTGACAGGCCCTGAAAGATATATCGGCGCCACTATATGGAATTTGCCCACGACAGAGACGTTGGCGCCCGAACTGGGAAAGTACTAAGCGCGCTTTTTTTGAGCCCCGCAGGGGCGACACGGTCCGTTACATGCTGCGCCAGCATCCGGCTGTTCCATTACCGGCTACGTGGGTATCGTCCCTGCGTGACTGGCAGTCAGCGATCCAGCCTGGCAATCGACTCATCCGTAAAGCCGGTCTTTAGTCCCGGATCTTCGTTACTCTCCCCGTAGGATGTAGTTAAATAAACTTAAAAAGAACCCTGTCCCGGCGATTCGGCTCAGACTTGCCGGGATTTTCGCTTACTTACCGGCAGAAAATATCATTATCCATGACGGAGTGAAAACAAAAGTCGGTGAAACCTTTAGGCTGGCCCGGTTAATCCTGCGGTTCTACCGCAGATTCTGCTTCGTTTCCCTGGCGATATCCCTGTTTATTGTCATGAAAAGCGCAGCGCTCGGAGCCCCGGCGACGATCTTTGCTTTCTGGATCAAAATCATGACGACGGCCGTTATCGGAGGATTTATATATTATAGCTATCATCCTGAATTTCAGTATTATAAAAACCTCGGAATAGGCAGAAATACGATGCTGATCGCTGCCGTTTCCCTGGATCTTCTTCTATACATATTGATGTCTGCCACCGTTTCCCGCCTATATGATTAATTCTCTTGAAATAGATAGCGTACAGCTCAGCTTCGGGGCAAGAAAGATCCTTCAAAGCATCTATCTGAAAGCGAAAACAGGAAAGGTGACGGGTATATTGGGCAGGAACGGCTCCGGAAAATCAAGCCTTATGAAGCTGATTTTCGGAGAGCTATCGGCGGAAATGTCGCTGAGATTAAATGGCAAGGCATTGCTTTCCCGCTACCGTAACCCGTCCGATATGCGAATGTTGCCCCACTATCGTTTAATTCCTGAAGACTTTCGTATTTCCAGGGTTTTCGATGATTTTGAAGTAGATTATACAGAGTTTAAAGCGTGTTTTGGTGAGTTCAGCAAATTCGGAGACCTGAAGATCGGGCAGCTTTCCGGCGGGAATGTCCGGGTAATCGAAGTCTATATCATTTTGAGGTCCGATGCCAGGTTTTGCCTGCTGGACGAGCCGTTTACCTATTTATCACCCAAAAATGTCCACCTGTTTACCGGTCTTATCAGTGAAGAAAAGAAGAGGAAGGGGATCATCATCACAGACCATCTTTACCGCTCGGTTGTTCAGGTGAGCGATGATCTCTATCTGCTGCGGGAGGGGTCAATGTATAAAATAAACGACAAGCATGATTTGGTCAGGCTCGGCTATCTGCCTGAAGCGTAGTCCGGGGATGATCTTATTTTTTATTAATCGGGTTGAATCCGTCATTGCTTTTATATTTGCGGATCGGGAAGTATCGTCTAATCACTCCCGGGTATACAGAAGTAATGGCTAAAAAGCAAAAGTATTATGTTGTGTGGCAGGGGAGGAAAACGGGGATCTTTACAGACTGGAAAGAGTGTGAAAAACAGATCAAGGGTCTTGAAGGCAGTCAGTATAAGTCTTTTGAGTCGTTGCCGGAAGCAGAAGCAGCCATTCGCCGCAGCTACTGGGAGTTCGTAAAAAAGGGAGCAGCAAAGCCTGCTTTGAAAGTGGCGCCGCCATCGGTAGGAAAGCCTGTCCAGAACAGCCTGGTTGTCGATGCGGCCTGGAACACGGCTACCGGCGATATGGAGTACCAGGGTATTTACCTCCGGACGAAGGAAAAAGTGTTTCTCCAGGGACCGTATGCCGATGCTACCAACAATATCGGGGAATTCCTGGCTATTGTGCACGCTCTCGCCTATCTGCAGAGGCATAACAGCGACATCCCGGTGTACTCCGACTCCAGAACTGCGATAGGATGGGTCAAAAAGAAGCACGCCAATACCAAGCTGGAGCTTACGCCGCGTAACAAGCCTGTTTTTGAGCTGCTGCAGCGGGCCGAACGCTGGCTGGCAACCAACACCTACAAAAATCCTGTTCTGAAATGGGAAACGGAATATTGGGGTGAAAACCCGGCAGATTTCGGAAGGAAGTAAAAAAAAGAGAGAGAGAGAGAGAGAGAGAGAGAAAGAGAGAGAGAATATGTAGGAACAGCGATACATCCAATGGTGGGCCTGCTCAAACGCGCAGATCCGATAGGATCGTCAATATTGTAATCCCCGGTTTCAACCGGGGGCTTCCAGGCAGGCAAGCATTCCGGCGATATCTCCGGCGGTCTGTACAGTATCATTTTTGCGGACCAACCAGCGGAAAGACTCCCCGTTTTGCTCGATACCGACCGAACAATCCGCCCCTTCACGACCGGCGATTGTATATCCTGTACGGATCAGCGCCTTTCTTGTCCAAAAGTATTCGGAACCTTCTCCCGATAGCCAGACTGCCTTCTTCAGCGGAGAAGGCGCGGGCGCTACGATTTCGCCGGTTGCGACGTCGAATCCCCATTCACCGGGTTGTGAGTAGAGCCGGCTGATATGTCCTTTTAGCACGAGGTCTTCCGGAGCGCCTGTTAAAAGTGCGCCTCGTCCGTCAAAGAGCCATACCTGGTCGCTCATCTGCAGGGCGAGCTCGAGATCATGCGTGGAAAAAAGCACGGATTTAGATTCCGTATGGGCGGTTTGCCTGAGTATCCGGATAAGCTCAATCCTGCTGAGAATATCCAGGTGGGCAGTCGGTTCGTCCAGGAGGATAAGCGGCGTCTCCTGTGCAAGCGCCCTTGCAAACATCGCTTTCTGCCGCTCACCGTCACTCAGCAAGTGGGTGTTACGTCCCGACAATTCCGGGATGCCTGCCTTCCGGATGCTCTCCAGCACCAGGTCGTTGTCCTCCTTGCTGAGGGTCCCGAGCCAGTTGGTGTACGGAGTCCTCCCCAGGGCGACGAGCTCGTACACCGTCAGGTTGGGATTCCGGAGCTGCTCCTGCAGGACAACAGCCATTTTTCTCGAAAGGGCAGGGCTATCCCATTCCCTGATATCCCTTTCTTCCAGCATTACACTTCCTGCTACGGGCTTCAGAAGGCCGGCCAGCGTACGGATCAGGGTCGACTTCCCGGAGCCGTTCCTTCCGAGCAAGGCAGTCAGCTTGCCGCGGTTCAGGCTGAGGTTTATGCCGGCTGCGACCGATATAGGGTTGCCTTTCCTCTTATATCCTATTGAAAGCTCGTGAGTGGTAAGCGTCATGGCTAAAATGAATTACGCAGGTTGTTCATTCTCAGGATGATCCATATCACAATCGGAGCGCCGGCAAGAGAGGTCGCTACGTTGATCGGGAGCACGAACCCGCTCCCGGGAAGCTGCGCGATGATATCGCATGCCAGCAGAAGCATAGCGCCCGTGAGACAGCAGGCAGGCAACAGCACAAGGTGGTTGGAAGTGTTCAGGAGCGACCGGGTGAGATGAGGCACTGCTATTCCGATAAAGCCTATGGGGCCGCAGAAGGCCGTCACGGTTCCGGTAAGGAGACAGGTATTGATCAATATGAAGGTCCTGGCTTTCTGTATGGAAATCCCCAGTGTAGCAGCATTCTGCTCTCCGAGCAGCAGCGCATTCAACGTCTTGGACAGTGAAAAGGAGATCAGTATCCCGGCAACGGAAACCGACGCAAGGACGGTCAGCTGGTGGCCGGAGACACCGCCGAGGCTGCCGAATGTCCAGGAGATAAATGCCTGTAGCTGCTCGGGCTTGCTGTAGTATTGCCAGATGGTTGTAAGCGATAAGGTCAATGTGCCCAGGAGCAGGCCGACGATCAGCAAAACGACATGATCGCGTATAAAACGGGAAATGACCAGGAGTACCGAGAAAACCAGCGCCGCTCCGAGCGAAGCGCTCAGGGCGAGCAGCCAGGATGTTCCGATGCCGAGCCGGTGCAGGTTGACAATACTTCCGGCGGCGCCGCCGGCAAAGATCAGGAACCCGGTGCCCAGCGCTGCTCCTGCGCTGATGCCAAGCTCAGAAGGGCTTGCAAGCGGGTTTCTGAAAAGCGTCTGCATTTGCAATCCGCTTACGGAGAGCGCCGCTCCTGCAAGAATCGCCGTAAGCGCCTTGGGGATGCGTATATTGTTTATAATGTAGCTCCACGCTTTTACCTCGCTCTCACCCCCGGCAAGGATCGACAGGGTGTCGCGAAGGGGGATATGCACCGATCCGAGGAGTATATCGCAGAGGAGAAGCGCAAGGAAGCCCGGCAACAGGATCGACAGCCGAAGATATTTGGAAGAAAACGGGCGCAAAACAGTCTGGCTTAGTCCAATTTGATACAATAATACAAGGTATGTTCGGGAAGTAAATCCGGGTGCAGGATTTTCACGTAGTCGGCCAGCAGCAGGTCGGGCCGGAAGGAGGAGGATTCCCAGTAATCGTTGGCCCCGGCTTCATTTACCCGGTTGGCCAGGCTGTAGAGCCGGTCGCTCCTGACGGATTTGAAGTCCGCATACCTGCTGTCTGACGCGATCAGCTCTTTTTTTCCATCCCGAGGCGAGGAAACGTATATGTTAAGCCAGAAATCCGCATCGAGCGCGACCGGGTACACCGCTTCGAAATTGAGCGGAATGCCGCCGGTCTGATCATTGTCCTTCCAGTGGTAGTGTGCTCCTGCGTCCGAAAGCAGGGTTGCCATAAAGCTTTTCCCGCCGGGCATGTACCAGGTGCCCTGGTATTCGTTCCCGAGCAGGATCCCGGGTTTTTTTTCGGCGGATTTCCTGACGAGCTCCGCCACATGCCGGTAGGACGATTCTACGAAGGCGAACTGGTGGTCTGCAAAATTCTGCCGGTCGAGCAGCGCCGCCATTAATTTGATCCACTCGGCCCGGCCAAGCGGGGAATTTTCCAGCCATTCGGAATTGATAATGACGGGAATGCCTGATTTTACGATATTGGAATACGCCTCCGGACCGGCTTCCGGACTTCCCGTCACCATGAGGACATCGGGCCGGAGCTCCAGTACCTTTTCCTGGTTTAAGGTATTTCCCTTGTAGATTTCTTGAATTGTTCCGGCGCGTATCTTCTCCCTGATCTTCGGTGAATAAAGCTGGCCGCCATCGCCGGCCGCGACCAGGAAATCCCATGCTTCCAGCCGGTCTATGGCGCCGGCATGCAGGTTGGAAGTAACGGCGACAGACTTCACAGGTATGTAAATGACCTGGCTTTGCGAAAATCCTTCGGGAATGCTGCTTCCTTTTTTGAGAAGCACATAGTGAAGCGTGTCGGCTCCGGCGCGGAAAGGGACTACGATATCGAGAAGCTGATAGTCCTTTTCCTGTCGTATCTGGAACCCCTGCGCATACCGGATCAGCCCGTCTCCGGCGCCGGGTGCTACGGAAGATGCTTCGTTCCGGGAGGAGGTCTGGTAGCAGCCTGTCAGCGCCAGGAGCCAGATAAATGCACACCGCCGGTCAGCGGCAGCTTTCAGGAGATAGACCAGCTTCAACCACATTTTACGTGTTAATTTTTGTTGCGAAAATACGGCATGCCGCGGTAATATTTTCCAGCGAAAGCCCGCCTATTGATATCAAATTAAAGCAATACAAAGCTAGCAAGCATCTATGACCAAAAATGAGAGTGGAGTTGATATTTCGGTTGATAATGGGCTTTTTGGATTATTTATCTGCAAACAATCGGTCTGTTTAAATTTTAACGCTGCTATTTTATAAATTATGGATATTCTGTTTGTTATCAACTCACTATATTTACGGCCGGAAAAAAGAGGATGATTGCCTGGTTAAACCCCTGCATCAGAAAAATGTTACGGTCAAAGCTTGAAAATAATGAGTCGGGTATCCTGCTATACGGGATCACGCCCCCCAAATCCGGTCACGACCCGGAGAAAATCAGGGCAATAGCGGGCCGTCAGCAGAAGAGGATAGAGAGCCTGGATATAGACGGCCTGGTTCTTTATGATATCCAGGATGAGTCATCCCGGAATTCCCAGCCACGACCTTTTCCTTTTATAGAGACGATCGATCCCTGGACGTATAGCCGGGAATACCTGGGCGGCCTGAACCTCCCGAGGATCATCTATAACGGGGTGGGGAGATACACGCCCGGTACATTCGCCGACTGGCTTCGTCTTCAGGGCGCCGATCTCGACCTGATGGTACTGGTAGGTTCGCCCTCCCGGCAAAGTGCTGCCGGCCTGTCGCTTCATGACGCGTATAACCTGAAAAGAGCGCTCGGCAGCCCGGTCCTGATGGGAGGCGTGACCATACCTGAGCGCCACGCCAGGAACACGGACGAACATTTGCGCGTGGTTTCCAAAACCCTGGCCGGCTGTCGCTTCTTTATCTCTCAATGCGTATATAATGTCCGGAATGCGCTGGTTTTCCTGACGGATTACTGCAGGCTCCTGGATGAGACGGGGGAAAAACCGGTGCCGATTATCTTTACGATCACGCCGTGCGGGTCTATGAAAACCCTGCATTTTATGGAGTGGCTGGGGATCGAGATCCCGGCGTCGCTTCGTAAGGAGCTCGAGATGTCCTCGGACATGCTTGAGCGCTCGGTTGAGGCATGCAGGGACATCGCAGACGAGCTGGTAAGCTATGCCTCTTCGCTTTGCGTTCCGATCGGTTTTAATATAGAAAGCGTAGCGGTCAGGAAAGACGAGATCGAGGCTTCCCTGGAGCTGGTGAAATATATAAAGGATAAGTCCTTTAAAGCATCACGAACGGTTTCGGGCTGAAGCATAAAACGAATACGATAAGCGCCACTACACCCAGTATAAAGCGCCCGGCGCCCAGCGGCCTGTTGTCGATCGTTTCAGGATGTCTAATGCCCAGGAACCGGCCCAGAATAAAGAAGAAGAACAGGAAGCCGGGGTAGCCGGTCCAATCGGGCCTGAAATAAGAAAACCCGAGCTGGACGAGCACGATGGCAAGGCTTGTGATAACGGCATTCAGCGGGTTCTCGAAAATTTTCCTGAAGCAGATAAACAGGAAGCCGGCATAGACGGTCAGCGAAAATAGCATCGCGTAAAACTTCGAATCAGGCATGCCCGCAAACTCCGACAGGGTATACAGCCCGAGGCCGGAGTAAGTCACAAAAAGAATAAACAGCGCAGGCGCTACCTTGTCGAACCATTTTTTACCGATCATACCATACAGGATATGCCCGCCGTCGAGCTGGCCGAGCGGCAAAAGGTTGAGTGAAGTGAAAAACAGGGCCAGGTAACCTGCAAAAAGGTAGGGGTAGTGAATGATCTCAAACCGGTGGGGGACCAGCTCGGGATCTGCGACGTAGGTCTTGAAAAGCCAGAAGAGGATATTGTCGCCGAGGGCAATGTTCCCGGCAGGGTTTTCATAGACGAACTGGGGGTAATTCAGGCCATGCTCCAGGTATTCGGGGTGGATAGTGAAAATATGCTCGGGAGGAGGCAGATGGGTAAAGCCGTACCAAAGTACGCCCAAAGCCGCTGCGAAGCCCGCCAGGGGCCCGGCTATCCCGATATCGAAAAATTTGATCCTGGACTGGACTGCATCTTTTATCCTGATAAAGGCGCCCATGGTGCCTATGCTGGGAGAGATCCCGAACCACAGCGGGATATAATAAGGAAGCGACACGCTCACCTGGTGCCTGCGCGCTACAAAATAATGCCCGAACTCGTGGATAGTCAGTACGCCCAGGAACGGGATCGAAAAATGGAAGCCCTGCAGGAATTCTTTCCATCCCAGCCGGTTTTCAACGAATACGAAAAGATTCCCGAACATCCACTCCGCTCCTGCAAGCGTTGTCGTGATAACGGTAATGACAAGTAGTAAAAGCTGGATGGAAAGCGTACGGTTATTTTCAGACATAAAGAGACAGGTATTCGAGAATAGTAGTTGGCTTTTGTACGTGTATGATGTTGATCCCCAGTTTTCCGGCGGCTTCGATATTGGCCTGGTTGTCGTCTAGGAACAGCGTTTGTGCCGCTTCTATCCCGGCGTCCTCCAGCACATTCAGGTAGATCTGCGGATCGGGCTTCATAATGCCCATTTCATAGGAAAAATAGAGTTTTTTGAACAGGTGCCGCAGGTCTTCGATACCGGAAGTGGTATGAAGGATCTGGTTGACCTTCGTAATATGGATGCTGCTGGTATTGCTGAGGAGATACAGCTGGTACCGGTCGGCCAGCTTTTCCAAAAGCCCGATCCGTGCAGGCGGGATGTCCAGGAGCAGCGCGTTCCAGGCGTTGTCGATATCGGTATCGGCCAGATCGGGCATTTCCAGGATTTCCCTGACCAGGTTCCGGAAGCCCTCTTCGGAGAGACTCCCCGTCTCAAATTTCCTGAACAGTTCATTTTCTATAAAAACCCTGTGCAGGTGCTGATCTGAATGACCGCTCAGCTCGGCAAAGGCACGTACCGTTTTAGGAATATCTATATTGAGAATAACATCTCCCAGGTCGAAAATGATGTTCTTAATGTTGTTTTTCATTTATAATTGAGACGATGTGCTGATGTGTTGATGTGCTCTGATATCGGAGGTCACCATCAGATGTCAAAGCTAGGAACAAATGTACAATTGTAATAGGCACAGGTGGGATTTTTGAGGGGAAAGACTTGTAATGGTCTTTTCACTAATTTTGCAAAGAAAAAAAACAGCCTCGGAGAGGCGTCAATACAACTGCCGCGTGCGCAGCACGCAGATACCGGGATGAACGATAATATAGAAATGAAGGAAGAGGTTTTGTTGCCGGTTATGGAGGCATTCTATACCCTGCAAGGGGAAGGAATGCACAACGGTCGAGCGGCCTATTTCATCCGCCTGGGCGGATGCGATGTGGGTTGTCACTGGTGCGATGTGAAGGAGTCGTGGGACGCGGCTGCCCACCCGAAATTGCCTGTCGGACAAATTGTGAGCGAAGCCTCACAATATCCGGGACGTTTGGCAGTTATTACTGGTGGAGAACCGCTCATGTATGATCTGGGAGAGCTTACTCTTCGCTTGCAAAGTGAAGGGTTCCAAACCAATATCGAGACTTCGGGAGTTTATCCTCTGTCGGGAAATTGGGACTGGATATGTTTTTCGCCGAAGAAATTCAAAGAGCCGCATCCGGGGATCTATGAAGCAGCCGATGAGCTCAAAGTGATCATTTTCAACAAAAGTGATTTTGAATTCGCGGAGCATCATGCGCAGAAGGTTTCGGATGACTGTCATTTGATCCTGCAGGTGGAATGGAGCAAAAGAGAGCAGATGATGGGACAGGTGATAGATTACATTATGAAAAACCCCCGCTGGCGTATGTCGCTGCAGACTCATAAATATATGAATATACCCTGATGCGTAATTCGTTGATATGCTTCGGAATATGGCTGATCACGCTTGGCGGGGCTCTGGCCCAGGGTATACAGCTGAGCCGGAAAGGCAGAGATCTTGAGGAAAAGGCTGCCAGGGCCTGGGAAGCGCGCGACCTGGTCGACATTGTCGGTGATCGAGAG
>MEDT01000066.1 GCA_001724175.1 Cytophagaceae bacterium SCN 52-12
GCATCTTCTGCAGCATCTTCTGCGTGTACTCGGGGTCGCGCTTCCCCGTGTGCGGGTTGACCATGTTCTTGTCCTTGGGTTTCCCGTCGGCCTTGGGCTCGCCGTACGTGTAGCTGCGGATAGCCAGGTTGCCCATGATCACGGTTTCACTCAGCGGACCGGAATAATCGAATGAGGAGGTCAGCGCTTTGTGCTCTTTGCTGTTGAAGCCTGCCTTGCAGGCATCGGTCCAGGATACCTGGTGGCCGAATTCGGGCAGGTCGGAATATTTGTTTTTGAAAGCGCCTTCCGGCATGGTGCGCTTTTCTCCCCCTTTGAGGTACAAAACAGGGTTCCGGCCGTAGGTACCGCAGGAAATGACGCCTTTAGACCCGATCAGCATCACTCCGTTGCTGCTGTCTGCCTCACCCAGCGGATCGTCGGCCGGGATAAGGTCGGGATGGAAAGGCCTGATGCCGCCGTCGTACCAGCTCATCTTCACGTCGGACTTATTATGGCTGTTGGCCGGGAATTTAAGCTGGATAACTGAAGAGGGCGGGCACCCTTCGGGAATATACTCCGGGCTCCAGTCCTTTATGAATACCTGTCCTACGCTGGCTTCCACCTCGGTAGGATAGCCCAGCCGGAGCGTCCTGAACGCCGAGTCGATCAGGTGACAGCCCATGTCGCCCAGAGCGCCTGTTCCCGTATTCCACCAGCCGTGCCATTTGAAGGGGTGCCATGCAGGGCTGTAGTCGACCCATTCGGCCGGGCCTACCCACAGATCCCAGTCCAGGTAATCGGGAACATCGGCTTTCTGGGTCGGGAAGGGGATTCCCTGCGGCCACACAGGACGATTGGTCCAGATATGGGTTTCGCTCACGGGCCCGATGAGGCCTTTGTCGAACCATTCCATTACCTGGAGCTGCCCCGGGTTGGATGCGCCTTGGTTGCCCATCTGCGTTACAACCTTATATTTCCTGGCGGCCTCCGTCAGCACCCTCGTTTCGTGAAGGCTGTGCGCCAGAGGTTTCTGCACATATACATGTTTCCCCATTTCCATGGCTGTAAGCGCTACGATCGCATGGGTATGGTCGGGCGTAGATACGATCACGGCATCGATATCTTTCCCCATTTCATCCAGCATCTTCCTGTAGTCCTTGTATTTTTTTGCTGTGGGATGCTTGTCGAAGCATTTTGCGCCCAGGTTCCAGTCCACGTCGACCAGCGCTACGATATTTTCCTTCCCGTTGTTCCACGCGTTATTGACGTCGCTGTTGCCTTTTCCTCCAACGCCTACACCGGCAATGTTCAGCTTGTCACTGGGAGCAATAAAGCCTTTTCCCAGTACATGACGGGGAACGATAAAGAAGCTGCCTACTGCAGCAGCGGTACTTTTCTGTAAAAAGTCCCTTCTGCTCACCGAATTGATTCTGTTTTTTTTCATCCGAATAAAAAAGGATATTAAGGTGTTTACTATTAAGATACTTGTAAGTTCATTTTTGTGTTCCGGCAGACGATAAAAGTGAACCAGAACCGGCTTTGTATCGTTTCATTACAGTCCCAATATTACAAAATATAAGCATGCTTCAGGAGGGACAGAAATGAAATCGGGCACGATTAAGTAAAATCCGATGTTCATATATTGAGAGCGGCATTATATTTTTGCAGCTTCATATTAGAAATCATCAAACAGCTACCTGGAAGAAATGTTGATAACCGTCATGAAATCCAAAATCCACCGGGTCAGAGTTACCCAGGCGGAGTTGAATTACGTCGGAAGCATTACAATCGACGAAGACCTGATGGATGCCGCCGGGCTGATAGAGAACGAACAGGTGCATATTGTCAATAACAACAACGGGGAGCGTCTTGTTACTTACGTCATAAAAGGCGAAAGGGGAACCGGTACGATCTGTCTGAACGGTGCGGCCGCCCGCCGGGCTGAAGTGGGGGACATCATTATCATTATCGCTTACGGAACGCTTTCCCAGGAGGAAGCTTCGGTATTCCGTCCGAAGGTGGTTTTTCCTGACAACGACAACCGCCTCGTTTCCTAGGTACCCGGAATAGTCGTTTAAAGACTTCTGTCTATCGATAAAAATGTCAATTTGATCGGTTCGGCCGGATAAATACCGGCCGGGGGTTAAACTTTCATGCTGCCGGGCGCTCTAAGCAAGACGAGTCAACCAACCAGACCCCGTCCAGCTTATGCGTTCTCCTGTATCTTTTATCCTAGCGTGTCTTTTGTTTCTCCATTGGTCGTCGACGGCGGTGAAAGCCCAGACGTACCGCGTCAGCGGCGTATTAAAAGATTCGGCAGACAATTCGGGCGTTATCGGGGCCTACGTAAAATTATATCCCGTTTCTGATACTACCAAGGCGGTGTATACGGCATCGGATGTTGCCGGGAATTTCCAGTTTTCGGGGGTTCTTCCGCAGTCTTATCGAATGGTCGTTACGAACCTGAGCTATGAAAATGTCACCAGGAATTTTGAGGTTAGGGATGCGAATGTGAACCTGGGTACCATTACGATGAAAACCGGGACTCACATGCTGAAGGAAGTGCAGGTAGTAGGGGCTATCCAGCAGTCCCAGCAAAAAGGGGACACTACTCAATATAACGCCGCGGCGTTTAAAGTCAACCCGGACGCTACAACGGAAGATCTCATCAGGAAAATGCCGGGAATAACGGTAGAAAACGGGGAGGTACAGGCCCAGGGCGAAACAGTTCAGAGAGTCCTGGTAGACGGTAAGCCTTTTTTCGGCGACGATGCCACGCTTGCCATAAGGAACCTGCCTGCCGAAATTGTAGATAAAATAGAGGTGTTTGACAGGCAGTCCGACCAGGCGCAATTCAGCGGGTTCGACGACGGTAACGCCCAGAAAACGATCAACATCGTCACCAGGGCCGACCGTAACCGCGGGCAGTTCGGGAAGGTTTTTGCCGGATATGGTCTCGATAACCGGTTCATGGCCGGCGGCAATATCAATATCTTCGGGGCAGGGCACCGGCTGTCGCTGATAGGGCTCAGCAACAATGTGAACCAGCAGAACTTCGGGTCGCAGGATCTCGCCGGCGTGTTGGGGAGCAGCAGCGGGAGCCGTGGAGGAGGGGGAAGTCGCGGCGGCCGTGGAGGCAGCAGCGCCGACAATTTTATCGTCGGACAGCAAAGCGGGATCACCAATACGACTGCCCTCGGCATGAATTATACCGGCAACTGGGGTAAGAAGACGGAGGTGACCGGAAGCTACTTTTTCAACAAGGCGGGTAATGTCAACAGGCAGATTACAGGAAGGGAAACCTTCCTGTCCAGGGGTAACCAGCTGTATAGCGATACCTCCGTCTCGTCGAATACCAATTATAACCACAGGTTCAATATCCGCCTGGAGCACAAGATCAACGAGCGGAACTCCCTGATTTTTACGCCGAGCCTGAGTTTTCAGAATAACGAGAGCAGGACGGACAGGTCCGGGATCACTTCCTATAAGGACGACGGCTCGCTGATCAACCTGACCGAGAACCACCGTGTCACGCATACGACGGCCTATAATATCAATAACAGCCTGCTGTGGCGACACCGGTTTGCCAAAGCGGGAAGAACATTTTCGATTAATTTTACATCTGCGCTCAACAACAGGGACAGGGATGGGAGCCTGAATTCGCGGAACCTCTATTTTACCAATCTTACCAACCCCGGCGACACCATCAACCAGATCTCGGGAAACAGGACGAAAGGGCTCAGGCTGGGCGCCGATGCAAATTACACCGAACCTGTGGGCAAAAGGGGTCAGCTGCAGCTTGGGTATAGCATTTCGGTAAGCAACAACAATTCCAAAAGCGAAACCCATCATTATTCGGAAGCGACCCAGGATTATACCATCATAGATTCATTGTTGTCCAATACCTTCGACAACAGGTATACCACACAGCGGGGAGGAGTGAGCTATCGCCTTCGTACGCAATCCGGCATGATGTTCAGCACCGGCTTTGACCTTCAGCATGCCAACCTGTATAGCCAGCAATTGTTCCCGGGCAACAACAAGGTGGACAACTCTTTCTTCAATGTCCTGCCCAATGCGATGCTGATGATCGGTAAGCGCGGCGGTACCAATTTCAGGCTCTTCTACCGGGCATCGACGCAGGAGCCGTCGATCAACCAGCTGCAGAATGTGATCGACAACAGCAACCCGCTTTTCATGTCTGCGGGAAACCCGGATCTGAAACAATCATACCGGCACATGCTGAGCGCACGTTTCAATACAATAGGCGCCCAAACCGGGCATAACCTGTTTGTGCTTATTTCAGGGAATATCGTAAACAACTATATCACGAACTCGACGATTATAGCCCAGGAGCCGACCCTGCTGCCTAACGGCCTCTTACTCGAGCAGGGCGCCCAGTTCACCGCCCCGGTCAACGTAAACGGCAACATGGGGCTGCGGGGTTTCGTAACGTACGGCATGCCCATAAAATCCTGGAAGCTGAATGTAAACCTCAATTCCGGTCTTAACTACCAGAGAATGCCGGGGATGATCAATAACGTCCGCAATCTTTCCAATACCTATACCATGAGCCAGGGGCTTGTGATCAGCAGCAATATCAGCCAGAACCTGGATTTCGCCGTTTCGTACAACGGGAATTACAATATTGTCAAAAACAGCATCCAGCAGAGCGCTAATAACAACTACCTGTCGCAGGGGATGGGCGCGCGGGCCAACTGGATTTTCGGGAAAGGTTTTGTATTGCAGAGCGATATCAACAACCAGTCCTACCGGGGCCTGGGCGAAGGGTTTAACCAGACTTATACCCTCTGGAACGCCGGCTTCGGGAAAAAGATGTTCAAGAATAATGCCGCGGAGCTGAAAGTGACTGTTTTCGACATACTCGGGCAAAACAACAGTATCAGCCGCAGCGTGACGGAAACCTACCAGCAGGACGTAATCAGCCAGGTGCTGACCCGGTACGCGATGCTGACGTTTACCTACAACCTGAGAAATTTCGGCAGCCGTCAATCCGGGTCACAGCAGCCTGCTTTCGAGAGAGAGCAGCCATACAGGGAAAGGATGCCGGGTGAAGGCGGCTTCAGAAGAGAAGGAGGCGGATTTCGTGACGGGGGTGGCTTCAGGGGGAATTAGCAATCAGCGGATCTTTGATCGCCTTCATTTTAGCCAGCAGCTTATCTTTCAGCAGATCTCTTTGTTTAACCACTGCGGCGTCTCGGCTTCCGTACAGGTTTTGCTTTTCCTCCGGATCGTTCAGCAGATCGTAAAGCTCATGCCGGTGATCGCCGGAAAAGTCCAGCACAATTTTCCACTCTGTTGTACGATAGGTTCTCAACTCTTTATATTCCGCGTACAGGTCATTATTCCAGCGTCCGGCTTTTCCGTGAAAAAGGGGCAGAATACTTTGTCCCCGCAGCGTCGTATTTCCCGGCAGGCTGCATCCTGCCATTTCAAGCACGGTCGGAAACCAGTCCGTGAAGTCGACCGTCTCCTCTACCACAACCGGAGCGGCTATCCTTCCGGGCCAGTAAACAATGGCCGGCACGCGTAACGTATTGTCATACAGGTTTGGCCTCACCGTACCGTAAACCCCCGCGGGATCGGATCCGTCTTTTGTCAGCCACCACCCGCTTCCTTTGTGCCACAGGCCGTTGTGCCCCAGCATATAGCCGTGATCTGAGATGAAAATAACCACTGTATTTTCAAGAAGGGAATGGCTTTTCAGAAAATTCATCAGCCTTCCCATATTCCGGTCGATGGAATGTACGCTCGTATGGTATTCCCGGATCATCCGCTCCAGCAACGGTTTGTCGAGGTTAGGAAAACCGGGATCAGGCAGCTTCACCGACAAAGTATCCCAATAAGGCGTATCCTCTGGACTTAACGGGAGCCAGGAACGTCCTTTATAGGTGGGCTTCCTGCCTTCGGGGAATCTGACATTCGCGTGGGGCGCCCAATAATGCAGCGACAAAAAGAACGGCTTGCCGGTATGTGCAGGGTTCAGTTCCTGCATGTATTCCATGGCATAGCCGGTCAGTACGTCTTCTGTATAGCTGCCTTCGGCGGTATGCCATTTGTCCTCGATCATAATGGCAGGCGACATCGATTGCATCCCTCCGTGGGGAAAGCCCGTGAATTTGCCGTAACCCCTTTGCCTGGGCATGTAGGCGTCTTGGTATTCTCCCAGATGCCATTTCCCGACCAGCACCGTGTTATAGCCGTTGGCCTGCAGGACGCCGGGGAGGGTCGGCAGCTCCAGCGACAGGCCTCCCGGGGCATTCTGGGGAATGATGTCGGTGACACCCGTTTCACTGGGATACCTGCCGGAGATCAGGCATGCCCGCGACGGGCTGCATACGGCCCCGTTCGCAAAACAGTTCCGCAGGAGCACGCCCGATCCCGCCATTTTATCCAGGTTAGGTGTGTAAGAGTTGGGCCCTCCGCTGCTGCCGAGCGCCCAGGCGCCCATATCGTCTGCCACAACGAACACAATGTTAGGCGGCAGCGGTCGCGCCGGCTGAGACAGGCTGCCTGCTATGCCTGCCAGATAAATAAGTATCGAAAGGAGGGTGTTTTTTTTCATGATATTCCTGCTCAGCGGTTATTTTCCGGGAACCATCGCGCGAATTCAGACTCCCAGAATTCAAGATACCCGGCGTCGCTGACATCTGCCGGCAGCCCTCTCGATTTCATTTTGGTTTCATATGCCTTTTTCATTTTCTCCCTGGCGAAAGCTATCTCTTCAGCCGCTTCGGGGTGAGGACCTTTGTCTGCTTCAGCGGTCCATTTACTGAGCGCTTCACTGAGCTCCCGGAGTTGTTCGCGGTATGCCGGGTGGTCTGCCAGGTTTTCCAGCTCAAACGGATCCTTTCGCAGGTCATACAGCTCGAATTCCGGCCTGCTGCCGGCCATAAAACGTGCTTGTTCTGCGGTGAGCTCTCCGCGTTGATACATCACCTGCATCAGGGTCAGGACCGGGTAATCGGTCTTCTTGTAGGCATTGAACTGCGTATAGGGTCGGTCGGGGTAGTAGTTCCTGATCAGCTTGAGGTCTTTGGTACGTACCATTCGGATCCGGTCGAGCGTCTCATCGCAGCGGTCGCGGGCAGCAAAGACATAGCGGTTGGGAATGGCGTCTTTCCCCAGGAAATCGCGTCCCTGCATGAACGATGGAACGGGGGCGCCCGCCAGCTTTAAGGTAGCCGCCGCGATATCGATATTGCTGATCAGCCGGTCGCTCGCTTCCCCGGCAGGGCTGACGCCGGGCCCGGATACGATAAGCGGGGCATTCACGCCGCCTTCATACAGGAACTGTTTTCCGCGCACATGAGGATGGCCGTGATCGCCAAAGAAGAAAACGACGGTATTTTGTTCCAGCCCATCCTTTTTAAGCTGATCCAGGATGGCGCCTACTTCCCGGTCCAGCAGCTGCATCGTTTCGAGATACATGGCCCAGTCTTTGCGCGCCATCGGGTGGTCGGGATAATACGGAGGAAGCTTGATTTTATCGGGATCGACAAGGCGCGACGGATCTCTTGCAAAGGGACGATGCGTGAATTTGAGGTGTACCTGGGCAAAGAAGGGCTGTCCTTTCTTTCGTCCCGACCAGTGGAAGCCGTCGTACATTTTCGCAGGATCGTGCCCGAAGTTGTAGCCGGTATAATAGGGGCCTTTCATGTCGACTCCTCCCGTATTAGCTACATAGTAGCCCTGCGCCCTCATCAGTCCGGGCAGGGGAAGAATGCCTGCCGGCAGCACCGTCTTTTTATTAGGAAACTGGTTATGACAGTTGATACTGATGGCATGCATTCCTGTTATAAAAGCCGACCTGCTGGGAGAGCAGACGGCGCCGGCCGTAATCATATTCTTATAGGCGATCCCGCGGGCCGCCAGCCTGTCAAGGTTCGGCGTATGCACAAGGGAATTTCCGTAGCAACCCAGATCGGTGCTTATATCGTTGGCGACAATCCAGAGAATATTCGGGCGGGCTGCACCTGGCTGTCCGTATGCATGGGGCGTCGTCTTGCAAGCCAGCAGGATCAGGCAAACAAACCTGAATGCGGTCCGGGCCGCCGTATTGAATTGAGAATCAGACATTTTGTTTTTTTAAAGTTATATAACCCGGCAGCTGCCCCGAGACCTGCCCTCAGCCGCTTCCAAAGGCATCACTCCGCATATTCAAACGTGTTCGGAACAAGTCCGAGGCTTCCCAGAAAATCCTGGCAGGCAGCCTTGATGACATAGGGGTCTTTGAAGCGCCCGGACTGCCGATAGGCCTCTTTTACGGTCTCAACAAAGGGATCTTTGCGCGGTGTGTAGAGGAGCAGGTTCAGGGCAAGCAGCGCCAGGTCCGGGTTGGAGGAAGCGCAAAATGCCCGGAGATCTGCCTCAGCCGACCGGTCATCCCAATGATGATAGCCCAGCCAGGAAGCCAGTACGGCTGCCGGAGAATAGGAATCTTTCGCTGCTGCCAGGATCTGTTTCCTGTACCTGTCGATTTTTTCTGCCGGGTAGGAGCAGAGGCCCGTAAGCGCCCAGTACCGCTGCAGGGAATCTCCTTTTTCGAGGAGCCCGACCTGTTTCTTTAAGGTACTCCGGTCGGTGAACCCTGAAAGACTTGCAGCCGTCCACACCGGCTCCAGCTGATAGGCCTTCCTGTCCAAACGGTATTCGTAGGGATTAGCGCCTCCCGGGAGCCGGCGCATGGTATATTCGGGCAGGAACACAATGTCTCTTTGTGTAAGCAGCTCTTTCTCCAGCGCCTTGCGCATCCTGTCCCTGATCCCGCGGTGAGCCGGGCTGTCTGCGAGGTTTTCCAATTCCCAGGGATCTTTTTCGAGATCGAAAAGCATCTCCGGAGCCCGGGCCGCAAATAACCGCTCCTGGTCTTTGTTCAGCCTGCCTGCAAGAAAATCCTTTCGCATTTCCTGTTTGATCTCACCTATTTCCATGTAGCGGATATAGCGCAGCTCCGGCATAAAAGGCATGAAATTGCGGGTATAAACATACCTTCCATCCATGACGGTCCGGCACAGGTCGGTGCCGTTGTCAGACCGGTCGGACGACAGGAAGCAATATTCCGGAGCTTTTTCGCGCGCCGGTCCGGCTATAGCGCGCCCGCTCATGTGGGCAGGGATCTCCGCGCCGGCGAGGCTCAGCACGGTAGGGCCGAGATCGCAGAAGTCGGTAAGCTCGGGAACGGTATCGCCCCCATTGCTCCAGGGCGATAGATGCCGGTACGCAGGCGGGAACCAGATCACGAACGGGACCCGGTAGGAGAAGTCGATGCTGTTGGTTTTTCCTCTCGGCATTCCTTCTCCGTGATCGGAGAAGAAAAATATAATGGTATTGTCGCGAAGCCCGTCCTCTTCCAGCTTTTTCAGCAGCAGACCGATTTTCCGGTCCGTAAGGCTCAGGGAATTGTACACCCGGGCAAGCTGCTTTCGCATCGCAGGGCTGTCGCGGTAGAACGGCGGTACTTCGAAGTCCTGTTCTGAAATTCTTTCTTCCCCGCTCAGCTGCTCCCATACCTGCTTCCGGTACCTTTCATAGGGAAACGTCATGGTCCGCGACTGGTGGGAATCTTCAAAATTGAAAACGGCAAAGAAAGGCTGTCCCGGCTTACGATGGTTCCAATCGGCGGAAGCAGCGCTTTCGTCCCAGGCTTCTTTGATGAAAGATGGCTCATCGGCGATATTGTAGTCCGTTTTCCGGTTATTGACCGTAAAATACCCGTTTCGGCGCAGGTAATAAGGAAATCCCTTAATGAAATCGGGCAGCAGGACTTTACTCCGGTGGTGAGCTGTGCCTGTCTGGTAGGTTTTTACGGCAGTGATGAGGGCGGTGCGGCTGGGAGAACATACCGAGCCGGTAGAAAATGCGTTGAGGAAGCGATGGCCCTGCGCAGCCAGACGATCGATCACAGGGGTTTTGGCGTGAGGATTCCCGTAGCAGCCTATGAACTCCGGCGAAGTGTCTTCAATGGTGATCCAGAGGATATTGGGAGCGGTCCTGGCGGCCGCCAATCCGCCTGTCAGTACCAGGACCAGCAGGGGTACAACCAGCTCTTTTCTGAAAATCATATCATTAGATTTTGTTTCCCTTCCCCATAAGCGGGTCCGTTATACTTTCCCTGCCTGTTTCGACATGACCTGCATACCGCTTGATGGTAGCTGACCGGTCAATTTGCAGGCTGACATCATACCAGTTGTGACTTTTGTCAAGCCTCACCAGCCCGGATGACTGGCCGCCGGCGGGGATCTTCAGGTTCAGCGGTTTTTCTCCATAAGCATTGTCGATAATGGCAACTGCGATCGGCTTTGTACCATTATTGCTTATCCTGAATTGCAGGTCCCCTTTCAGCTTACCTCCTTTGTCCCCGGCATATGCGCTGGAAACGACGACATCCGGATCCTGGCCGTCACCGGCGAACTCCCTGAAAAACCCGTTTGGGCCATAAACGCTCAGGTGATATTTCCCGCCTTCGAAATCGGGGACGTTCCAGGTCTGGCGCAAGGTATCACCGGCTTTGACCGCGTAGTTCCAGACACGGAGCTCTTCGCCCTGGTAGGGGTTGATGGCGTAAATGATAAAGGGAGCCCCGGCGGATTTTTCGCCAAAAACCTTATTTCCCGCATGCAGGGAGATCTCAAACGTTTTTTTGTCTTTGGAAAGGGCCCCTTCTACATACAGCTCGTACGGGATGGCGCACGACGGCCGCGTGCCGGTTTCCTGCCTGGGCAGATAAGGACTGGCTGACGCATTCCTGTTGATCTCCGCAATTTCGCTTGCCGACAATGCTTTGAAATTCGAAGGCGTATCACGGAATTGTGCCTTATGGATCGTGGTCACGATTTCATCCCGGTTGACAGGCTGCGGCTTCCTGTAGGCGGAAGGATCGTAAGGCTGAAAAACGGAGCTGATATTGCCGCAGATCGTCCTTCTCCATTCTGAAATATTCGTTTCCTTTATTTTTTTGCCCGATTTATGGCTTGTAAATTCTTCCAGGAACTGAATAATGGAAGTATGGTCAAAAACCTGCGAACAAACCTTGCCCCCGCGCGACCACGGAGAAGCAATTACCAGCGGAACCCGGAAGCCGAGCCCGATAGCGCCTTCCCTCGCATTGTCTTTGGGCACCTGCGACAGATCCTGCTCCAGGGTTACGTATTCGGCCTTGATATCGATGCCTTCCGAAACTTTCCCGGAATCAGGCTTGAAAGGATTGGGGATCGAAAAGGGCGGGATATGGTCAAAGTAGCCGTCATTTTCGTCGTAGCACAAAATAAAGATCGTCTTCTTCCAGACCTCCGGGTTCTGGGTCAGGATATCGAGCGTTTCCGAAACATACCAGGCGCCGTACCAGGGCGCTGAAGGGTGATCCGAAAAGTTTTGCGGCGCGGCTAGATAAGAAACGGTCGGCAGCCTGCCTTCCTTCACATCTTTCCGGAACTGGTAGAAAATATCGCTTTTCGGAACCTGCACTTTTCTCTTCTCCCCGTTTTCCTCGTAGGTGATGGTGCTAAGCTTAAGGTAATCAGGGTCTTCCGCATTGGATACAAATGCACGATGATGCAGGTCGCGTTCCGTTGCCGGGAATTTCCTGAGATTTTCCTCGCTATATTGAGCGAGATCTTCCTCGTATTTCTCCAGCAATGCCGCCTGGTTGTCGTGGCTTTTTGAAAGCTTCACTTTTTCCTCAGCCGAGGCTGCCGCCAGCTTTTCCTTCAGATCCGATAATTCACTTTTGAGCTTTTCGACTTCCTGCTTGACATGGCGGATGTAAGTTTCAGAAGATTTGACATGGTATTGAGCGTACCGCTCCAGGGGATTACAGCCAAAATTACTCAGCCAGGAACCCAGTCCCGGATGAAACTGCATGATCGCGCCGATTTCATTCTGATAAAATTTCCAGGAAACGCCTGCCTCCTGCAGCCGCTCCGGGAATGTTTTCCATCTGACCGGCTTATTGATAGAAAAATAGCTGTTCCGTACGACTGCAAGCGAATCAATATCAGGGGTTTCGCGGATAGTACCCGACCATAAATAATAGCGGTTCGGATGCGTGGGGGTCATCGACGAGCAAAAGTTCTGGTCACAGACCGTGAACGCATCCGCTAAGGCGTAGTAAAACGGCAGGTCTTCGCGATCGTAAAAGCCGAGGGTAAGCGGCATATCCGAGTATTCCTTACGGCTGGACCTTTTGGAGGTCAGCCACTTGTCGTATTTACCCCCGTTGTAGGCATCCACCTGCGATTCTCTCGAATGCGGCAGATCGTGCATCCAGGTGGCTTTGGTATTTCTGATGTCGAGGCGAAAAGGCGCGTAGGTATCTCCCTTCCGGTCCGTCTGCAGCCATACCTTGTTCTTGTTGGGCAAAGAGATGGCACGGGGATCATTGAAGCCGCGCACGCCCTGGAGTTTGCCGTAAGCGTGATCGAAGGAACGGTTTTCCTGCATCAGGATCACTACATGCTCGGCATCGAGGTAAGTTGTACCCGGATCAGGATGAATGGCCATGGCGCGCTGCACCGATTCGGGCAGAAAGCCCATCATTCCGCCGCCGGCGGTTAAAAGGGCAGCTTTTTTCAGAAACGCTCTTCTTGAATCCATAAAGGTGCTTTTGGATCGTGTATAAAAAGGTTTGAGCTCATGGCTGTTTCAGATTTGTTTTCTCGAAATCGGAGGGATTTACCCAACCTGCGTTCAGCTTTTCCCCGTTTTTCCATCGGTTATAAAAATTGACGGAGGCCTCGTTGGCGTAAGGGTATTGATCAAAAACAGCGCCTTTGCCGAACATCCGCGGATCGCCCTGCGCTTTTAGCTCCGACTCCATTTCTTTCCTTAATTTTTGAACGATCTTTTGGTAGCTGCCATCCTGAGCGAGATTTTCCATACCATGCGGATCAGTATCCAGCTTGTATAATTCTTCGGCGGGCCTTTTCCCGAACGACAAATCCCAGTAAGGATCTTTGCCTTTGCTTCGCCGGGCATTCAGTATCTCGGTTTTGGTAGGGCTACCATCCGTATCGAGATAGCCGGTTTCGGGGTTGCCTGCCGGCCACCTTGCGGGCTCATAGTTGACGAGGTAAAAGAAATTGTCTTTTACAATAGCCCTTACGGGAAAGCCGGCGTCATCGGGCCGGCCTACATCCGTTCTTTCGCGGCCCAGCAGCATATGGTTGCGGCTGCGATCGACCTGTCCGTCTTTTTCAGACAGGAGCAAAGGCAGCAGCGATTTTCCCTGGACCGGCTGCATGGTGCTTTCCCGGCTGGAAATACCGGCCAGCTCCAGGAATGTCGGTGCGAAATCAATAAAGCTGACATAGTCTTTGACAACGCGCCCCTCTTTTTTCATTTTACCCTTCCACATCATGGCCAGGGGAAGGTGATTGGAGAATTCATAGACATTCCCCTTTACCCTCGGGAAGGGCATGCCGTTGTCGGAAGTAACCACGACGACCGTGTTTTCGAGCTCGCCGTTCTTTTCGAGCATATCCAGTATTTTCCCCAGCTGGCGGTCGAAGTACTCCACTTCAAATGCATAGTCGAGAAGGTCGTTACGGACCACTTCATTGTCGGGCCAGTAGGGAGGAACTTCGCGGATGTCGGTTGTTTTTTTCCCGCCCAGCGCCGCGCCCGATCCGTATGCATAGGTCCTGTGAGGTTCCAGGCCCCCGAACCAGAAGCAAAAAGGCTGGTTGCCGGGCTTCTGCTCAAGGAATTCCCTGAAGTTTTCGGCATAATCGATATTGGAAATATCGGGAGTGGGAGGCTGGGTTTTATGCTGGTTGAACACAGGCCCGGTGAGCTGGCGCGGCCTGCCCCCCCGGTTGCCGACTTTCCCCGGCGCCCATCCCTTCCCCGAATAGCCGGTCTGATAGCCGTGGTCGCCCAGGGCCTCGACCCAGGTCACAAACTTATCCGGGAAATAGGGTACATGGTTGCCCGCTTCTTCGAGCTGCCAGGGATTCCTGCCTGTAAGGATACAGGCCCTGGAGGGGGCGCATTTGGAATTGGGCGTATAGGCGTTGGCAAACAGCACGCCTTCCCGGGCGACCCGGTCGAAGGCAGGGGTGCTGACCCAGGGCGTGTCGTGATAGGCGTTCAGGTACCGGAAAGACATGTCGTCGGCGATACAAAACAGGATATTGGGAGGGGTTTGGGCAGCCAATCCGCCTGTCAGCAACAGGATAAGCGCCGATACAACCAGCCGTTTTTTGAAAATCATATTGATATTTTTTATTTCAATAATTTGACGCGCCTTATGCTACGGAGCCTTACGTCCGGTCTTACGCAGCTCTGTCGCAAATTTCCGGAAGCCGGCCCTGACATTTGAGCTGCTGCTCAGGAACTCCGGGGACTGCATGAGCTCGTCGACAGATCTCCCTTTTATATATAAATGCCTGGCTACCTGTATTCCTACCGATTCATCGAAAGATTTCATTTCACTATACAGCTTTTTAAGGTCCCCATCGGCGTTTTTGACCAGCGTCAGCGCATATTGATTTGCGCTTTGCCACGCCTTGCCGGGAGTGGTAGCGATATAAACCGCCCCGGAAATCCCCATGACTTTCGGGGTCCATTCGGAAACGGAAGGCTGGTAGGGACGCGGTATCTGCCAGTATGGCTGCTTTTTTTCTCCCGGGCCCGAAGCTACCGCTACCAGGAACACATCGTGAGGCGGCGTGGGTATCTGCCAGGTGTATTCCCACTTAGTGCCCGGGCGGCCCGGGTCGGAAATTGCTGCCTCCCGTATTTTAATGCCGTTGGCATAGAGCGTTACGGAGTCAGCTTTTGTCCAGGAAGGGCCTGATACCCGGACTGTAACGCTCATAGACGGGGTGGCGACGTGGATAGTATCGCCAGCTTTCGCATTTTCATTCACTGCTATTTCCGCCAGCAACCCGAAGGAAACCATCGTTTTCCCGGAAACAAAATTGCTGAGGATATGCCCTGTCTGCAGGTTGCCGGGATCCCGGTCGTCAGCATCAATATAGGTTCTGGCCTGGCCCAGCAGGTACCGGCTTACAGTATGGGAATCCGACGCCCCGACTCCTGTTACGGCGTTTTCCCCGTTGATGAGCCCGAACCAGTCGTAAACCGGCCGGAGCATATCCGACTGGAGAGCGCCCGAATTGATGAGCTCCATCGCATTTCCCGGTATCTCCCAGCCGTTGATATGCCAGCCGGCAGAGGCGATGTGCAGGGAAGGGTCAAAGGGCCTGAAACCCGAATGGAGGTCTCTCGGATGATTGAAAACCCTGACCTTTATATTCTTGTCGGCGGCAGTGTTGTCCGCTACTTCTTTCCAGGTGGAAACCCGGTATTCAGGAACGGGCATTCTATAGTCGAGAGGGAAAATGTTGAAATGCCCTACTTTCGTGGTCAGCTCCATACCGTTCACAAGGGTAAAGTGCTTTTTTAAGCTGTCGCCCGGCATTTCGGTACGGAGGTCTGCATACACGTTATGGTCGGTAATCACCGGCATTTCAATCTGCTCGCCGGCAATGGTGATGAGCCGCTCCTTCGTGGAAGCATCGCCATGGCCTGAATAGGAGAATGTGTGAATATGGGTGTCGCTGCTTACCAGACCGGGAGTCTGCACCTCGCGTCTGATCTGAAACCGGGCCGAAACAGCCTGGTCTTTCCTGGTAACAACCTTTGCAGAATCCACTCCATATTCGAAACCACGGGTAGCATATACCATATAGGAACCGGCTCGGAGGGATACGGCTGCACGCCCGTCGACAGTGTATACATAGCCGGTCCTGACGGCCAGTCCCGGTTGCGGGCCGGCGCCGAGCGGGACGCAAACGCCTTCTGCATTTACGATGGTGAACTTACCGGGCATGAGCTGTTTTGTGGCCTCGTCCCTGAGCTCGAGGTTGAGCACCGACTCTTTTAATAGATCGCTCAGCTTTCCCTTTTCGAGCTTGATTTCCCCCACGCGGATATCGTTTCCCAGGTTTGAGCCGTGGGCTTTTGCGATGGTAGCGATACGAAGTGTATTGTTCCCGGGGACAAGGATCCCCGCGGGAATATCATAACATGAGATCATGTCCTTTTCGTCGACCTCCAGCTTCCCTACGATCGAATCGTTCAGAAGTACCAGCCAGTCGAGCATTACGCCGTAATGCCTGATCAACAGGCTGAAATTCTCATCCGGCTCCGAAACCGGGATGACCAGGTCCAGGTGTGTACCGTAAGGGGCTGTTCCGAAATCCCCCCATTGAGGCTCTTTACCGTAGCGAAGATGATACCGGCGGTTATCTTCGAAAACTTTCTGAGCTGAGAGGTATCCGGGCAGGAGCAGGCAGGTTATCAGGAGCATCCCCGCAACCGGCATGCGTGTTGGGGGGATGCTGAAAGAAATACCGGCAAAAGGCCTCGCCTTCATCAGGGATTCTGTACAAGGTTAGGGTTCAGTACAATTTCCTGCTGCGGGATATAATAGATCACGCGCGGGTCGGTGGGAAGAATGATCTGGGTGGTTTCCCCGCTCAGCAGGTGGTATCCGGGATAATTGCGCACCAGGCTGCGGTTGTTCCTGAACAGGTCGAATTTCCGCTGGCATTCAAAGGCGAGCTCAAGCCGCTTTTCCTCAAGCACGACGTCGAGAACAGAATCATGACCTTTCAGATCCGAATCTGTGTACAGAGCCGTGCCCGACAGCGCCGCTCTTTTGCGTATGATATTTACATCTTCGAGCGCCTTTTTGTTTTCGCCCAGGTGCGCATAAGCTTCTGCCCGGATAAGGTACATTTCGGCCAGGCGCATGTAAACAGGGGAGCTCAGCGTCTGGATGCCGTCTTGCCCTGAATATTTATAAATGAAGTACTTGGGTATGCCGTTCCGTGTGGCCAGCACCTTTTTACCCGATGCGTCGGTAATATAAATCGCCTGGCTGAAGCTGTGCCGGGCATCTTCAGGGTATTTATCCAGGACCGCACGATAGGTTTCGGAAGTATAGATTTCTCCCCAGCCCAACCCGTCGGTGCCGTCATACATAGAGCCTATAGACGCTTTGGCGCGATCGTCGCTTACGGTATGCCTGATAGCGAAAATAGTCTCAGGATTTTGCTCGTTCGCTATCGTAAAGTACTTTTTATAGGTTTCTGTGTCTGCAAGGGTGTACCTTCCCGAATGAATAACTTTATCGGCATAGGCGATCGCATTCTGATAGTCGCCTTTGAAAAGATGTACCCTCGATAGCAGCGCCTGAGCCACTTCCTTCGACGCGAAGCTGCTGTTTTTTACCGACTGCATCAATCCTTCGGCTTTTTTCAGGTCGTCGATCACCCGGGTATATACCTCGGCAACGGAGCTCCTGGGCGGCAATGCCGACGTTTCCGTGTCTGTCCGTATCATCACGCCGGGATCTTTTCCTTCGTTCTGGGTATAAGGCCTGCCAAACAGGGTAACCAGGTCGAAATGGATCATGGCCCTGAGGTAGAAATTTTCGCCAAGCAGCTGGTCACTTTCGACGCCTTGTCCCTCAGGAACATTTTCTATTACCTTATTGACACCGTAAATGGCTTCGTAAGCCTTACGCCAAAAGCCATTTGTAGGCCCCATAGACTCCAGGTGCCGGTAGTTGTAGGCATAGAAGAGGGCGTCGCCGGTAGCGCCGCTCAGTGTTATGTTGTCGCTCGGATACTCGGCCAGCTGGTGGTAGAAACGGGTATAATTGGTATGCTTTATGATGCTGTAGTTGCCCAGGGTGGCCGTACGCACGCCGTTTATGGTTGTCATCATCGTTTCGGCGTCTTTCCCGTTGTAGGGTTCCAGGGAGAGCTCGCATGAAACCATGATGAAGGTTATAGCAGCAAGTAAAGAGTATTTTATAAATGCTTTCATCTTGAAGTCTGAATTAAATTAGAAGCCGATATTGATGCCGAACAACAGTTTTTTGTTGTTGAAGTACTTGGAAAGGGCTGCCGCACCGCTCTCAAATCCGACTTCCGGATCCATCCCGGTGAACTTCGTCAATGTGTAGAGATTGTCGCCGGTACCGTAAATTGTCAGCTGCCTGATGCCCAGCCTTTGAATAAGCTGCCCGGAGATCTGGTAGCTCAGCCTTACGTTTCGCAGCCGGATGTAGCTGGCATCTTGCAGAAAGCGGGAGGAGGTTTTGCTGGAGTTCAGGTTTCCGCCCAGGATTGCTTTCGGATGGGTGGCGATATCCCCGGGCTTTTCCCAGTACGATTCGCCGGGCCTCAGCACCACGCTGTTGACGGTCGGGTAGGCGCCGTCGGCGCCGAGGTTTTCGCGGAGACTTTCGTATACGTCTGCGCCTTTGACAAATGAAAACAGGATATCCAGCGAGATTCCCTTGTATTGCAGCGAGTTGTTGAAGCCGCCTGTAAAATCGGGAATACTTTTTCCGACGATCTGGCGTGTCGCTTCATTGTAATTTGTGGTATTTTCGCGGGTAGCAACCGCACCGGTTTCATCGTACGTCAATTTCTCCCAGAGAGGTGATCCCGTTTGCGGATCGACCCCGGCCCATTTCTGCATAAACCAGGTGCCGAGCGGCTGTCCTACGATCACCCGCCTGGTCCCGAGATCTATATCCTGGTTTTTGTACAGCTCCATTACGCGGTTTTGATTGAACCCGATATTGAAGTTGGTTTCCCAGGTAAAGTTTTTGCCTGAAATATTGGCAGAGGTGATGTCGATTTCCAGGCCCCTGTTCCTGACGTGTCCTACGTTCTGGATCTGGGAGGGAAAGCCGGCGGCAGAAGAAAGAGGCACGTCAAACAGGAGGTTTTTTGTATCCCGCTGGTAAATATCCATGGTCAGCGTAACCCTGTTGATCAGGTCTGCGTTCAATCCGAAATTTGTCGTATAAGCTTTTTCCCAGGTAAGGTCGGGATTGGACAGGCGGGCGGGGATGGCTGCGGAGCTGCCGGCATACTGTTGGGAGAACGAATATAGCCCTCTTGTGATAAAATCGGCTATATTGGCATTTCCTGTAGTCCCGTAGCTTGCACGTACCTTGAGAAGCGTCAGCACCGCGTTGCCCGCCAGGAAATTCTCATTAGACAGGATCCAGGAGCCGCCGGCTGCCCAGAAATTTCCATACTGGTTACGGTTGCCGAATTTGGAAGAGCCGTCGCGCCGGAAAGAACCCGTCAGGAAGTATTTGTTAGCGAAGCTGTAATCGGCCTGGCTGAAATAGGAGTTGAACGTGCTCTTGTACTTGGAGCCTGCAACGCTCACCGGAACGGCTGCCACATCCATGATATGAAGGTCTGAAGGGACGCCGCCTCCGCTGCTCAGCGTATTGTCTCCGTAATTGCTCTGGAACTCCAGCCCGATCAGGCCGCTCAGCATGTGGTGGCCCCAGGACTGGTGCGCTTTCAGCAGGTTGGAGTTCAGGAGAGACTGGGTATAGTTAAAGCCATTGGTGAGCAAGCCATTTCTCAGCCCGCCGGTGAGCGTTCTCGGGTCGTCATATATTTCCGACCTGATGTTGCCTATGTCGACGCGGTTGGTGCTGGCGAAGCTGAGAAAATCATTTATATCGTAATTAAACACAAAGTCGCCCTGCACACCGGATGAGCGGGCGATGCTGTAGTTATACTGCATGGGAAAGAGGAAGTTGAAGCGATCTCTTCCGAACCAGTCGGACTCGGTGCCGATCCTTACGCTTCCGTCCGGATTATAAGGATAGTCGGTGGGGAGGTTGTAGAATGTCGTCCATGCGCCGCCCCGCTCCCCGGAATAGTCATATGTCGTGTAGTCCATCCTCCCGTTCAGCCGGCCCGAAATGCTGACCTTGTCGTTGATCTGGTGAAACAGGTTCATGCGGACATTGAAACGCTTATAATCCGAGGTCGTGATGTTGCCTTTTTCGTAGTAGTAGTTTCCACCTACGTAAAACCTGGTTTTCTCGTTGCCTCCGGATGCCGACAGCTCGTAATTCTGGGTAAGCCCGTTGCGATATACCAGGTCGCTCCAATCCGTGTCATGCTCCAGGAGGCTGGAAGGGAAGTTGATGTTCAGGTAGTTATCCACGGAGGTAGGGAAGTTTTTCGAGGTAAGCCAGGCGTTGATTTCGTCTGCCGAAGGGTTGGGGTTGGTTTTGCTCAGCTCGGCTATATAGGATGCCCGCTTGCCTTCGTAATCTTCCGTATACATGGGTAATGTATAGTCGTAATATTGTCGGGTATTCATCATCCTGAACTTTCCTCTTAATACGCTGCTTGTCCCGATAGAAGTGTTAAGGTTGATCTGGGTTTTTCCCGATTTTCCTGTCTTGGTAGTGATGACGATGACCCCGTTAGCCGCCCTTGATCCGTACAGCCCTGTTGCAGCAGCGTCTTTCAGCACTGTGACAGACTCGATATCGTTGGGGTTGGCAGTACCGCCGATCACCCCGTCGACGACATACAGCGGGTCTGCCCCTGCGGAGATGGTCCCCGTCCCCCTGATCCTGACGGCCGGGGCCGCCCCCGGCTGTCCGCTCGCTGAGGACACGATTACGCCCGGAGCTTTGCCCTGGAGCATATTTCCCAGGTTGGGGGTCGTCACTCCTTTCAGCTTTTCTGCGTTAATGACAGAAACCGAGCTGGAAAGCTCGCTTGCATTTTTGGAGCTGTACCCCACGACCACCACTTCTTCCAGCGCTTTTTCATCTACTTCCAGCGTTACCTCCAGCTTTGTCCTTCCCGATACGACCACTTCCTGGCTAACGTATCCGACATACGAAAACACCAGGACTGCTTTTTCGTCGGGAACATCGAGACTGAAGCTTCCGTCTGCTCGGGTGGCGGTCCCGGTTTGAGTGCCTTTTATCATAATGCTCACTCCCGGCAAAGCCTCGCCCTTTTCGTCCGATACCCGCCCGGTTACCGGGATGGCAGCGTTTATTGCTTCCGATACCTGTATGTCTCCCTGGCCGGGAGACAGGGAGTTGATCAGCTCTTCGTCCCTGCGGTCCATCCTGCTGATGATCACCAGATTTTCGGAAGCCCTGTACTTGAGCTTCAACGGAGTCAGTACTTCGTCCAGCACCTCGTGAAGAGCCTGGTTTCTAGCTGTTATGCTTACTTTCCGGCTGGCGCGGATAAGGGAGCGGCTGAAAACAAACCTGACATCGGTACGTTGCTCTATCTCACGGAAGACGTTTTCTACGGCCTGGTTCCTGACATTCAGGCTCACTTTTTTGTTCAGCACCGGCTGCGCATTTCCCTCCAGCGCGTAGACATTCCCCAGCGCAGCGACAACTGTTATAAACTGAATGAAAGATAAACGCATAAACCTTACCAACGATTGATAATAGATCCTTTTTTGCATAAATTTGAGAGGTATTATTTGGTAATACTGAGAAAAACAACACCCTGCATCCTTTCTGAAATAAAGGATGATTTATATCGTGATATGAAGCAGGGTTTTTGAAACCGGTGGTGTCGGAAGCACCGCCGGTTTCTGTTAAGAGAGGTTAAAGATGAGCATCTGTCATAAAGGTGATTGGGTTTAAGTTCGTAGTAGATCCTATTCGCTACAGCTTTTTCCGTAGATCATGACCTGGCCGTCCAGGATTTCGTATTTCGCCTCTATGGCTTCGCATATGATTTCAAGCTTCTCTTTCAGCGACTGGTTGGTTAACACTGCCGTTAGAGGACAGCCTGACAACAGCTCTTCATCAAAAACGATATCTACCTGGTAGGCTTCTCTCAGGTCTTTCAGCACCTGGCTTACCGGGGTGTTGACATAGCCTGACCTGATAAATCCCGATTTGCCGGGGACAACCTCCGGCGCGTCGGAAAGCGTCTTTACCAGGCGGTTGTCACGTATTTCCAGCGTTACTTTCTGGTTTGAGGTAACCAGCAGCCCGTGCGACTCCCGGTTTGTGCCGACACTTCCGAAATCTTCCTTTTTGAATACCGAAACCTTGCCTTCTTTCACCTCTACGACCTCCTCCGCTGCGTTTTTGATTGACCTGATGGTAAAGCTCGTACCCAATACGCGGGTAATCAGCTTTTCGGAGTAAACCAGGAAAGGGCGGTTTACGTCTCTCTTTACCTTAAAAAAGGCTTCGCCGGTCAGGTATACCTCCCGTTTGCCTCCCCCGGACATGGCGGGTATCCGCAGCTCTGAATCGGGAGCAAGCACCACTGTCGTTCCATCGTCCAGGAGGATAGTCTCGTTTGCGCCGGTCCGGTTTTGTCTGGTCGTAGTTTCCTCCCGGATGCCGGCGGAGAGCGTTTGTTCCGTTTCTGCCGCAGGTTTCCGGAAAAACAGCCAGCCGAGCAAGGCTGCCACCGTTATGACCGAGGCTGCAGCCAGCCACCTGAAGAACGGCTTCACACCGGGGTAGACAGGCTCAGGCCGGATCGCTTCCTGTTGCGTCTGCCTGATTTTCATCACCATCTCCGATATTTCCTCCTCTATTTCTTCATCGCTGATGTGCGCTTCAAACCGGGCATAGACGCTTTCCAGCAGCAGACGCGCCCTCCGGATGTCTTCGGCCTGCTCCGGGTTCCCGGCTTTATAGTTTTCCCATCTCCTGTCTTTTTCCGCTGCCGGATGCCTGACCCAGCTCTGGAAATCTGCGTCCAGCACAAAATCTTCTACAACGTACCCTCTGTACTTATCCATGTAAATATTGCTTCCTGTTTGTATATAGGCAGCCGTTAACGTTCGATAACCAAAAAAGTCTGATTTTTTTTAATAATTATTTCTGAAGGACCATTCGCTCCCGGCCTGTGTCTTCACAGGCCGGAATAACTCCGTAAAAGGTTATAAAGGAAATGGTCTGTGAGGACACAGACCACGGACAGGAAAAGTCTGCCGGGGAAGTGAATGCGAATTTCATGAAAGCGTTCGATGCGGGCGCGCTCCCCTCCTTGGTAAGGAGGGGCTGGGGGGTGGTCATATCCGTTCCCGCAATTCCCGGATGGTCCTGTAGATCAGGTTGGCGACGGCCTGCCGGGAAATGGACATCACCTCCGCTATTGCTTCATTGCTGAGGGTTTCAAAGAATTTAAGATAGATAACTTCCTGCTGGCGTTTAGACAATAATTCGAGCTGGCGATTCAGTTGCTGCCACCTCGCTTCATCCGTTTCGAGCCCGATGAGCTTCTGCTCGATGCTTTCGTCTACCGCCATGTCCGATTCCCAGTCAGGCTCGGCTTCCTCCTGGATCCTGTTCCGGCGCGATCCCTCCCGGTGAATTTTTCTGCGCAGCGATTTGAGCAGGTAAAATTTGATAAAGCCGGTATCACCCAGCGATTCTCTTTTGGCCCAGAGCTCGAGAAAAAGATCCTGTATACAGTCTTTGATAAACTCCCGGTCGCGGCTGAATTTTATGCCGTAGCTGAATAAGCTGCGGTAGTGAAGGCGGGTTATTTCCGCGAAGGCTTCCTCGCTGCCTTTTCGAAACGCATCCCACAATCCGTGGTCTTCTCCTGCAATTTCGTTGGCTAAAGACATCTGTTTCCCGGGAAAGCCTTGCTGGTTAATAATCGCAATTCTACGCTATTTTACCGCAAAACGCAATTAGTTGCAATGTATGACACTATTGCCTCCGGGACCTTTCCCGGTAATAGATCCCGGGAAAGGGCTGTTGAAGCGACCTAGATCCGTATCGGAGCTGAAGAGAAGTCCCAAAGATGTCCAGGCAAAAGTTAAAGCCGTCATCGAAACTCTTCTGAATGCCGGAACACTCGAATCTTCCGGTGTAGACTATAAATTGTTGGAGGGGCAGAAAAAGGGTGAAGGATACTATCGGATAAGAGTAGGGGGATGGCGGATCGGGATCAGATATATTCACCCTGACATTTTGATAATTACCGTTATGGCCCGCGGTGATATATATAAGCACTTCCCGCCAAAATGAATGCTCCCGAATGTTCGATCGGGAGCTGCTATCCGTCGTGCTTTACCCACAGTGCGGAAACTCTTTCCAGTGAGACTCCGCTTATCGACGCTACGAGGGCAATTTTATAGGTATATGCCGGTGAATTCATACGCTTTATGGATTCAGGCCAGGAATATTGTCATGTAGAAATCCGGTAGGACGGGTTTTCCCGGGAGAAGAGCCCGGGCAGCCAGGCTGCTCCGATGCCGGCGCGGTCGATCGCCGCTATATGACCGTTGCTGACGCGCAGGGGCTGGTCTATCAGCTTTTCATACACCACCCGCAGGTGAGCCCGTACGCTTTCCTGGAAAACCACATTCGGGCATGCTATCCCTACGTGCACGCCGGCCAGGAGGGTGAACGGGCCTGTGCAGTCGTGCATGGTTACAGGGATATTATACGGGATCGCCATTTCGGTGATCCGCCGTGTCTCGGAAATCCCGCCTACCCACGTGGGGTCCACCATGATGTAGTCGGCAGCCTGCCTTTCCAGCACATGGCGATAGTCTTCCCTGGTCGTAAACATCTCGCTTACCGCTATCGGGACTCCGGCCCGCTCATGGAATTTTTTAAGCATATCCACATTGTCTACCCGGAGCACATCTTCGAGCCACAGCGGCTTTATGTCGCGCATTACCTCGGCAATCCGCATGGCGGCCGGCCATTGGAAAAATCCATGCCCGTCGAGCATGATCTCGATTTCATAACCGACTTCCTCCCGTATATCAAACAGCGGTTTGAGCGCCTGTTTCAGCGCTCCCCAGGACAAATAAAGCGGACCGCCCGGCTGGTGAGCCAGGGGATCGAGCAGCCATACCTTCATGGCCTTGTAGCCTTCGCTGATCAGCTCCCGCGCATACGCAGCAGGGCGGTGCAGGCTGGCCCAGTTGTCCTCGAGAGGTCCGTCGAAGCCGCTGCTGCCGTATCCGGGCCATAACGGCTTTTCCCTTTCCGGAGCGGTATCTGGAGCCGGAGTAAACCCGTAGCTGGTTCCTCCCGAGCTGTTGTAGGCCGGGATTTCTTCGCGTGTGCGCCCTCCCAGCAACTGCCAGACCGGTACTCCGCAGGATTGCCCCAGGATATCCCACAGGCAAAGGTCCAGCGCCGACAGCGCGCGCAGCTCGGCCCCTCTGCCCCCGAAGTTGATAAAACGTTCGTAGAAAAAGCGCCAGTGACGCTCGATATCCAGGGCATTTTCCCCAAGCAAGCGGCCGGCCATCCAGTCATGAAGGACCGACGCGACCGATTGCGGGGCGTAGTAGGTTTCACCGTTGCCGGTTATTCCGGCGTCAGTGTGTATACGCAGCAACAGCAGGTGAGAGTGACATACCGTCTCGATCCCGGTAATTTTAATGGCAGACATATTCAGTGCTTAAAAATCAATCTATTTACTAACCCATGTACCAGCCGCCGTTTACATGAAGCTCGTGGCCGGTAATAAAACGGCTTTCGGGAGAAATCAGGAACCACACTGCATTGGATACATCCTCTGCCTCTGCCCGGAATTTCAGGGACTGCCTTTCAAGGATCGCCGCGTCCAGCTCCGACCTGTCGTCCTGCCAGTGCTTTTTCTCCATTGCCGTTGGAATCGCACCGGGGCTGACCGCGTTGACGCGGATGTTGAAAGGCCCCAGCTCCCTAGCAAGCGAGCGGGTCAGGCCCAGCAGGGCTCCTTTAGACATGGCGTATGGCACCCGGTTTTCCCAGCCGCCGCTCAGTACAATGCTCAGGATGTTTACAATCTGCCCGCTTCCGGATTCCTTCATACCCGGCGCCATCGAGCGGCTCAAAATATACGCTGCTTCGGCATTGATCCGCTGCGTAGCCAGGAACTCCTCCAGCGATGTCTTTTCAAGCGGTCCAATGGTATCGATCGCCGCATTGTTCACCAGGACATGGAAAGCGCCGTATTCTTTTATTACCGCTTCCGCCTGTACCGGCAAGGCTGCCAGATCCGACAGATCCCCTGCAATGAATACTGCCCGGCCGGCGCCGTATTCCCCGTTCAGCTCGCCCGCTTTCCGGCTCCCTGCAGAGACGGGCAGATCATACAGGAACACGCGATAGCCCTCCTTCAGGAGCCTGCGACAGATACTCAGACCGATGTCGCCGGCGCCGCCTGTGATAAGTGCATTTTTAATCATTCACTTTTTTAAGATTGATTTCCGTTATGTTTTTCATCTCCGCCCTGTCCATCGCGTAATGAACCACCTCTTTTTGGTGACCTGAATAAAGGATGTTCATGAAATGACAGTCCGCAACGGGAGCCTCTACCATCACCGCCGAATGGCCGTCAGTCATGATATTCATGGCGTAGATGTTATTCAATTTGCCCGGCTGCGACAGCTCGCCATAGCCTTTTCCGCCTATCAGCACGGCATTATGGCGCCCGCCCTGTCCTTTTGTTTCTTTCGAAATCAATCCTTCGATGTATACATGATGAATGCCGGCGCTGTCGCTCGCGCGAATGGCTACTGCCCTGCAGATCGACTCGCAATTGATATCGGTAATGAAAATCTGCTCCGTATCGTCCTCCGGGCCGTACCAGCGGCTCCTGGTGACCATCGTAGAATGAAGGCTTCCGTTGACCGGGTTTAAGGCACGCCTGACGTCGAGGCTCGAAAGTGCAATGAAATCATCACCGGTAAAGCCGGAGATGTTATGGATGCGAAAATTCTTGCATCCCTGCCTGAGGTCGATCCCGTCTTTATTGAACACTTTTACCTTCTTCTCGCCGATCTCTATCTCTTCGGGGTTATAAAGGGAAATATTGCTCAGCTCCGCGTTATGTGTCCGTTCAAAGCTGACCGCCCAGGCGTGTGAATTTTCAATCCTGACATTTTTGAGGGAGAACCCGTCGACCTGCGCTATCAGGATCATGATATTTCGCCAGTCGCCGGTTTGCTTCCTGTCCGGCCTGGCTGCGTCGGTACCATAGCTGACCCGCCAATTGCCCTTTTGCCGTTCCGCGTCGGGGTCGAGCGTGAGCTGCCTGGCGCCGTCGCCTGTGGAGCGTGGATTGCCGGCTCCTCTCAGCACCACCTTTCCGACGCCGATCAGGTGAATATTTTTGTTCCAGACCGGGTTTTCTATGCCTGCCCCCACATTGTCGCTCCTGAACATATTGTCCCGGCAGGAGTCGGAGAGCTGGATCGTGCAGTTATCCAGCATGACGGTCATATCGCCGGGCAGTAAAATTGCTTCATCCACTTTCCAGATATTGGTTCCGTTAGCGTTGTGGCGGGGTATCCTGACAAGATTCGTCGTGCCGCTGGCTGTGCGGATAGCCTGCCGGATCCTTTCGCTGTCGGTACCCGAAAAGTTGTTAGGCGTGATTTCTTCTGCGTAGCGGCCGAATGATTTCGCCCCTGCCGGCGCGATAACCAGGATAAGATAAAGCAGAGCGGAGAATGGTATCTTTTTTAAATTTCGCATGACTGTGAATGATTCCCATTCGTCAAAAGCAAGCCCTCACCGGCATTTACTGAACCATAACTCCGGTTTATTCTGATCGGACTTAAACTTTATATTCCTGCTCAACGGTCTTTTCCCGGAAACCAGCGGCGAATCAGACGCTCGGAACTCAGGATAGCCTGGCGAAAGTTATTTTCTCTTCCGGTAGAATGTCCCGGCTCCGTAATACAGATTGGAATGTTATGAAAATCCCGCTGTCACTCACCCGTGCGCGTATGTCAAAAAAGACGGAGAAATCCGTCAGCGGATCGATGTATCCGCCCAAAGAAAAATGACCGATGGCTGCCCGGAAAGGCTTTCTCTCGAATCGGCCTTTCCGGGACATAAGCTTAGGAATTGATGTACTGATTATTTTGCATGAGTATGTCGCCGCTGCTGTAGATACCTTTAGAAGAATCCTGATAGGTGAATAGCTCCGGCGTATAAGCAATGAAGTAGCTGCGCCGTGGAGCTGAAGTTGTATTGGCGCCGCTTTTGTGCAGGAGGAAGCTGGAGAATGCTACGAGCGTGCCGGCGGCTACTTCGACCAGGTCGCCGGGATCGTCGCCGCGATAACCTACCATGGCGTTGACACCGGCTTCCCAGGAATGTTCGAGGAGATCCCGCGAGGGAGCGCGCGAAAAGGGCAGCACGGAAATCGTACCGTTGGCCAGGCTCATATTGTCGAGAGCTATCCAAAAGGTAATATAGGGTTTATGCGGGGCGGCGCCGCCCTGGTAAACCGAGTAGCCGCTGTCCTGATGCCAGGCGAAGCTTGTATCGGTATCGGTCATTTTGACCACAAACTGTTCGTTGTGCAAAAATGCTTCCGTACCTATCGTCGCGCGGCATACTTCCGCAGCTTTTTCGCTGAATATCAGACTCTTTAGGGCGGGATTATGAATGCGGGCATTGTTGATAAAGTATTTTTTTCCCAGTATGTTGATACGGTCCCGGGTAACACCGCGGGACTGCATCTCCTGTTCAATAGCTTTAATGCGTTCATCGCATGCATTGCGTACCATGGCCAGCTCCGAGGCGTCCAGAAAGTCAGGTACGATCATATATCCCTCTGTCCGGAACTGAAGTTTTTGTGATTCACTGATAGTCATTACCGATAATGATTTGAAGTTGAAAAGAATGGAACCGGGCTTACCTGGGAGGCGTTTCCAGCCACATGAGATTAAATTTGTAATGAAGGCGGCTTGAGATAAGGTGAATAATGCCATCCGGCGTCTGGGTGACGGCAAGATATCCGCGTGGTTCGGCCGTTTCTTTTGCGGCGGCAAAAGTCCTCGTCCATCCGCCGCCGTCGAATTCGCCTGTGCCGGGGGTAAGCAGCTTTTGTACGGGCCAGGTTTTCCCCTCGTCGTAAGATAATGCAGCATACATTCCTTTTCCCTGAAAAGTATTGCCGTCGGCATCTTTAAATGCCATTCCCCCTTCTTTATCCGGGTAGTGCGTAAATGACATGAACAGCAAGGGGCCCTCTTTCAGGCGCATCAGGACGAGTCGCTGGCCGCTGTGGATGGGCGGGAACGGGCTGGCTGAATAGGTCCAGGTTTTCCCCAGGTCTTCCGAAATACTCATAGGCATTTTTCCATCGATATTGTCTGACCTTCCGAATGCAAGCAGCCGCCCGTCTTTCAGCTCCACCACGCCTCCATGTATACCGGCAATGGTTCCCTGACCGCTCTTTACCTCCGAAAACTTAGGTGTGGCGATGCCTTCTCCCGGATCTGTCCAGGTGCTGCCGCCATCTTTGCTGATATGTAAAGCGGTTCCCCCTGAACTGCTCCAGTGGGCGTCACAAGCCTGTATTAAGTAACCCTGTGCTGTTTTGATGGTCCCGCTGATGACCTGGTGCCTGCCTTTTATATCCGGCGCAACAGGTCTGGCATTTGTCCAGGTTTTACCATTGTCGCGACTGGTTCTCAGCAATATGGCCAGGTTAGCCCAGCCTGTTTCCCCCTCAGCGCCCATGCTGTTAAAATGATAGAGGGTGCCCTTACCGTCGTTGAATAAACTGGAGCCTGTCATGTTCCGGTCTTTGGCTTTAAAAAATTCGGAAGCCGGCTCCCATTCATTTTTACCTGCCCGAAGCCTGCTTGCCAGTACAGTCATTTCCGTGCCGGCTTCTTTCATCGTGGAGAACCATATGGCAAGCAGATCGCCGTTTTCCAACCACGTAATAGAGGGCTGGTGGTTGTGCGCATAAAAAGGTTCTCCGGAACCTTCTGCCGGCGGAATGACGAACGGTACGGGCGGGCTGAAGTACGGCTGCTTTTTTATTGCTTTGGCAGCCTTCCAGCCTGACTTTTGCTGACTAACGTCCTTTGCCCATGCAGGAATGTTTTTTTCCGGGATGGGCGTCGTTTTTAAAACTTTCCTGTCCTTTTCCTCTACCTGAAAGAACCGGTATGTCGTTTGACCGCGGACGGTCGTTCCCTGTACGAGGGCAAACAGAAAGATGCAGAAGGCGAAGAAAGAAAGCATTTTCGCCGGGAAGAAGCCCTGGGTTGTATCTGATTGATGGAAGATGCGTTTCATAAGATTAAAGTTAATCGCAGATGTAGCTGTGGTATGCATGCTTTAGCGCCGGGGAATCATTTGACAAATTCCGGGTCGATGATGGAAGCCGCGATATAGCGGTAGGGTGACGCGGTGTTCGTGATGGCGTGGTTCCAGTAGTAAACAACTACCAGTTTGCCATCGGGGCGCTGGATCATCCGCGGGTAGCCGATGTCCCAATTCGCACCGTCTTTCTCGCGGAATACCATTTCCTTGCTCCAGCTCTGACCATTGTCCGTGCTGATTTTCAGCGCCATCCGGGAGTGCTGGTTTTCTTTGCCGCGTACAGCATAAGCGAGACAGAGCCGGCCGTCCTTAAGTTTCAGCAGCGCGGGCGGGGAGCCGTTTCTGCCGGTATCAGAAACCGGATCGGCCAGCTTTTGCCAGGTCTTTCCATCGTCTGCAGACCGGTAAGCGACCAGGAGGTCTTCTCCCGTGTCTTCACGCTGCCGTATGATGGTAAGAAGGGTAGAGGCGTCCAGCCTGACGGAAGACGGCATGGTCAGGAAACCCGTCGTACCGGGGTCGCTTTTGTCCGGCCCGATCGTTGTCATATATTCCCAGCTGATCCCGCCATCCGTCGTGCGGACCAGACCGACGCTGCCGTGTCCTATCGATACGAATGACAGCAGGTCGTGCTTGCCGTTGACAATGTAGGAAGTCCTGTTGGTTGTGCCCGGTCCGTATTGAGGAAAACGGTAGGGGCCGTTCCATTGCTTGCCGCGATCGTATGAATAGTAAAAGTGCGAGGGACCTCTGTCGTTGGTAACCCGCTGGAACGTGAGCGCCAGATCAGGGTTACTGAAGTCAATGGCTGTCTGAAGGCTTGTGGGTTCTGTAGCTTTGTCTCCCAGGCGATTGTTATAACGCTCGGCAGTTTGCCCATGTTCATAGGCATTTTCCAATGTCCATGTGTCGCCGCCGTTCAGACTTCTGCCGTAGTAGTCCCGGGCAGTGTCCCGATTATAAGTATGGCCGGCTCCTTCTTTATGTTTTGCGCGGACAAAGCCAACGAGGATCTCATTTTCCCATATCCAGATACCGTGATTCGCAGGCCAGGCGGCAAATTCTCCATCCCCGCCAAAAACCTTCAGGTGACGGACAAGCT
>MEDT01000067.1 GCA_001724175.1 Cytophagaceae bacterium SCN 52-12
AGCCGGTCCGCGATATGAGCGTGTATGAGGAACACCTGGTTTTCCTGGACGACGAAACGGTGTTCAGCAATGCTTTTGCGGGAAAAATGAATTACCCGCATGGAATGCCGGATGCCCGCTTGCTGTGCATGGGAGAAGACAGCGCTTTCGTTATTTCCGACGGGCGTAATATCCGCCAGTTCCGGGGACAGCAGCTGGTGTCTGAAACGGCGTTCTCAGCCGGACCGGTTATCGAAATAGAATATGACGCGTACGGGAAGCGGTTTATGATCCTGACCCCGGGCGCCGTCGGCATTCTGAAAGCAGGGGAGCAGACTGCGGCGACGGTTTTCAGCATGGACGGGCTGACCTGCGTGGATGCCGACGATAAAAGCATTTACCTGGGCACAAAGGAGGGTTATTGCGTGCTGGATGCCGCTACCTTTCGGGTAACAACCCCTCTTTTCAGCGCGCTGCCGGTCAAAGCTATTTCCGCCATTTCAAAAATAAACGGAAACCTCTGGTTCGGTTCGGAGCAGGGAGCTTTTATGCTGAAGGACGACGGCGCGTTCAACTACTACTATGGTGAAAGGTGGCTGCCTTCCAATTCGGTAAAGGACATAGCAGCCGGTCCGGAGGGCAGCGTCATGCTGCTGACAAGCAGAGGTGTGGGCGATATCCGCTTCGAATACATGACGCTTGAAGAGAAAGCCCTGCGATATGAAGCCCAGGTAAGGCAGCGGCACATCCGCTACGGGGGGAACTGCGAGGGGGGGACGCTCAAAAACGGGGACCTCTCCACTTTTGAAATGGGACCCCGCGAAAGCGATAACCTGTGGACTTCGATGTACCTGGTAAGCCAGTTGTTCAGGTACAAGGTTACCGGCGACGAGGAGGCAAGGCGCAATTTTATGGAGTCGTTCGAAGCGATGGAAAGGTTATTTGAGATAACGGGAATGGATGGCTATTTCGCCCGCAGCTTCGAGCGGCACGGCTACCATCCCTTTCTGCGCGGCGATGGCAAGCCCAGCGGGTGGACACAGGCTTCCGATCAGGCCTGGGACTGGAAAGGTACGACCAGCAGCGACCAGACGGTAGGACAGATGTTTTGCCTGACGATGCTCGCAGAGCTTACCGACGGAGAGACCAAAGCCAGGGCTATCGGGTTGATGGACAGGCTGATGACCAACATTATCCGCAACGACTGGTACCTCATCGATTTCGACGGCAAGCCTACCCTGTGGGGAAAATGGAACCCTGAATATGTCAACGGGTTTCCTGTTAGCGTGGGCGACAGGAAGCTGTACTCCTCCAATATTATCGGTTTTCTTCAGGCCGCCTACCATTTTACCGGCAAGTCCATCTATAAAGAGAAGGCGGAAGAGCTGATGAATAAGCACGGTTACCTGGAAAATCTCCTGAGACCCTTTTCCGAAATAGGCAAGGCGCCGGAGGGATCGGATGACTGGGCCGCCATGCTTTCGCAGAGATGGAACCACTCTGACGACGAGATGTATTTCCTGGCTTACTGGTGTCTTTATCCTTATGCTTTTACGCCGGAGCTGCGCGAAAAATACCGTCAGGCCATCCGGGAGCATTGGGAAGAAGAGAGACCTGAGAAGAACAGCTTATGGAACCTGTGCTACGCCATGACAGGCGCCGCGCAGTTCGATCTAGATGAATCGGTATGGCATCTGAAGGAATTCCCGCTGGATATGATAGAATGGGCCGTAGCAAACAGCCATCGCGGCGATATCGAGACTGTTGCGCCCAATTTCAGGGGACAGACCACCGCCGAAATCCTGCCGCCTGACGAGCGGCCGGAGCTCAAGCATAACCGCAATCTTTTTACGCTCGACAGGAAATCGAACGGTATGGCCGAACAAAGCGCCGGCGACAGCTTCCTGCTGCCTTACTGGATGGGGCGCTACCTGGGTGTGATCGGCGCCCCGGAAGCGAGATGATCGCTGTCAGGCATGCCGGATCCATTTACTGTGGACGCTATACCAGATCCGTCCACCATGAACGCCCTACAGATCCGTAGGATCGGCCCCTATTTTAGCTCCGGATTTTAATCCGGGGCCATAATGCACGGTCAATAACCACGGAGTGCCGTAGGCACGGTTCATTCGTATTTGCCGAGCCTACGGCTCTTTTTCCGGGTTATATCCGCTGGTTATCCCCGGATTAAAATCCGGGGTTACAGTAATGTCGAGGCTACGCCTCTTACGCCTCGCTATCCGACCGCCGGGTTTCCCGGGTACACGCCGGATCCGTTCACCATGAACGCCTACAGATCCGTAGGATCGGCCCCTATTTTAGCTCCGGATTTTAATCCGGGGCCGTAATGCACGGTCAATAATCACGGAGTGCCGTAGGCACGGTTCATTCGTATTTGCCGAGCCTACGGCTCTTTTCCGGTTTATATCCGCCCGGGTTATCCCCGGACTAAAATCCGGGGTTACAATATAATGTCGAGGCTACGCCTCTTACGCCTCGCTATCCGACCGCCGGGTTTCCCGGGTACACGCCGGATCCGTTCACCATGAACGCCCTACAGATCCGTAGGATCGGCCCCTATTTTAGCTCCGGATTTTAATCCGGGGCCGTAATGCACGGTCAATAACCACGGAGTGTCGTAGGCACGGTTCATTCGTATGTGCCGAGCCTACGGCTCTTTTCCGGGTTATATCTGCCCGGTTATCCCCGGATTAAAATCCGGGGTTACAGTATAATGTCGAGGCTACGCCTCTTACGCCTCGCTGTCTGACCGCCGGGTTTCCCGGGTACATGCCGGATCCGTTCACCGCGAATGCCTACAGATCCGTAGGATCGGCCCCTGTTTTAGCCCCGGATTTTAATCCGGGGCCATAATGCACGGTCAATAACCACGGAGTGCCGTAGGCACGGTTCATTCGTATGTGCCGAGCCTACGGCTCTTTTCCGATTTATATCCGCCCGATTATCCCCGGATTAAAATCCGGGGTTACAACATAATGTCGAGGCTACGCCTCTTTTTACTTCAGATAAAGCTCGAAAAAGCGGCAAAGCACCTCGTTCGATTCCGGGTTGGGATCGTGCAGCGGACGGTTGGTCATAGCCACCCGCTTTTCAAACCCGAGGAGCCGGTTAACAGCGACGCTGTGATTGAGCGGGATCCACTGCCTGACGGGGTCTTCTGAGCCGCCTGAAACCAGGAAAGGACGCGGCGCCATCAGCGCATGCAGCTCCTGGAGATTATATCCTTGTTTAATAAGCTCGGGATAGAGGCCATAAGCGGGGTTTTCGGCCGTGATAAGCCCCCTTTTACGCCATGGCTTCGGATGGTAGCCGAGATACCATGGCTCCCAATAGTTGATGCTTTCGCGGTCATTCTGGAAAACAATACCCGGATCGGACCAGGCTGCACAGGCAAACTTGTCAAAGAGGCAGGAGGCGAACATCGCCCATTTCCCGCCGTAGGAGTGCCCCGTGATCCCGATCCTGGAAGAGTCCACCTCCGGGCGCCGCGACAGCGCATACCACGCGTTGGCAGCAGCACAGGCAATAGCGGAAAGAGGCTGTAGCTGTGCATTTTCGATGGAAGGATAATAGAGGGAATAGGTCCGGTTTTCGGTGGTTTCTTTAGTCCCCAGCGATAGCGTTACGAAACCGCGCTTCACCAGCTGGTAGGCGAAATCCCGGTTGGGCTTTCCACCGATGCCGATCGCGGTTTCGGGTTCGTAAAATACGGTAATGACGGCAGGAGCAGGTGCTTTGAGGTCCTGCGGTACCAGCAGGTAGCCTTCAGTCTCCTGTCCGGGCAGCCAGTTGAACCGTACGGTGTGCTGGGTAAAATTTTCTCTCTGTTCGGAACGGATGATCTTTAGTTCCTGGTTGGTGAGGAGCTCCGGCCATTCGCCCATCATGCCATGCCATTTTTCAAGAATTTCCCTCCGTCTTGCAGGCCATTGACCGGCAGAAGTAACTTTTTCGCCATTATAAAATTCGAGCGGCGAACGAAAGCTGCCGAGATCCCCGGCCAGAGAAGGCGGCGGCGTAAAGAAAGTGTCGATTTCAGCCCAGCTGATGTTTTTGCTTGTAAACTTAGATTTCTTTTGGCTATGACAGGCTGTTGCAAGCCAGAAGCCAGGCACAGCCAGGGATAGATACAGCGCCTTGCGGCAGATCTTTACAATGGGTTTATTCCCGGGAGCAGAGGTCATTTCGAGATTTAGATTTGGTCTTTCCTATATTATCCTGGCGGATGGGGATGCGTACTGCCTTATACAGCGTTTCATTTTTTGTTTCTTAAAACAATATATCCGCCGGGTGATGATCGGAGGACGAGTTTCCCGTCATCGGCCTTCCCCGTTTCCATTCCTTTCCGGGCGACAATTTCCCATTGCTCAAAAGGGAGCAGGAGGCTGGTATCGCCTCCTTTTTCGGCCGATATTCTTACCGTCTCAATATGGCCGTTCTTTTTTTGCGCGCTGACCAGGAAAGCCCCTTCCGCTCTCAGGTTTTCAAATGATACATTCTTCCATTCCCCGGGAATTGCCGGCATGATCTCTATAAAACCGGCGTAGCTTTGAAGCAGCATTTCCTGTATACCCGCTGCAAATGCCATGTTGCCTTCCAGGGTAAAAGGGCGGTAGGTCATGGTGGAATAGCCTGATTTCGTCTGGTCGCCGTTGGCATGAAAGCTGTTGGGAAGACAAAAGGCGCCTGCAAAGATCCTGAGCGCGCCGGCAGCTTTGGGCCCGTTTTTGGCACGGGCATAAAGGTTGCCCAGCCAGGAGTAGGAATAGCCGCACCAGTAGGCGGGGCCTATCGCTTCCAGCTGTGCCAGTGTATTTTTGATGATCTTCTGCGATTTTTCGCCGTCCTCCCACCTGATCAGGCCCAGGGGATGAATGGCCATCAGGTGCGAAAAGTGGCGGTGAGACTCGCTATAGGGAAAACCCGGCGCGAACATCAGCTCGCTTTTTTCGGTAAGCGAATAGTCTCCGAATTCACCCAGGATCTTTTCCCACCTGGCAGCGTCCTCTTTCATATCCAGCTCTCCTGCAAGCTCGGCAGCGGCGCCGAAAGCAAACTTCATCAGCGACAGGTCGTAGTTGGTATTTCTGAGGAACCAGGCGCTGATCCGGTTATCATTGATCTCAGGACTCGAGCTCAGCGGAAGCTGCCTCAGGCCGTTTTCGTCTTTAGCGGTGATGTGTTCCAGGAATGTACAGACTTCCCGGAACCACGGATAAGCGCTTTCCCTGAGAAAATCCCTGTCCATACCGTATTTCCACTGCAGGTAGTAATGCTGGGCAAGCCAGGCGGAGACGGTCGGGGAAAGTGAATACTGGATCCAGCCGCCCATTTCCGTTCCGTCGAGGGTAGTCACGCCCGGCACCGCCAGGCCTTCGGCGCCGAAATACTGTTTTGTATATCTTTTGTAGTTGGGTTTGTTGGCATCGAGATGGTGAAGGTAGCCCATGGCTTCCGCGAGGTGATTCCCGCTGTATGCCGGCCAGTAGCTGAGCTGCGTATTCAGGTCGTGGTGGAAATCTCCTTTCCACGGCGGGATACGCCCGTTATCTGCCGTCCAGACTGCCTGTAAGGAGATTGGCGGTGCGTTTTTCCTGGCTGTCGACCCGAATTTATATTGCTCGAGATACCATTGTTTTTCCAGCAGCTGGTCGGGGATCCGGACTGAAGAGGCAGCCCAGAACGATTTCCACCAGGCTTCGTGGCTTTCGAGCCTGGTGTTGAAGCCGGTTTTTATCGCCTGTGCGGCGACTTCACCGGCCGCCGTCTGCGCTTCCCGGTCCGGGTAATGGGAAGAAATGCTCCAAGCCCCTTCAATGGTTGTTTTGTTTATCCTTTTCCAGCTGACGGCTACCCGGTATACAAATCCGCCCCATCCTTCCTGCTCATAGGTAATTTCGCCCGTCTTCTTCTGCACCACTCCGGGCTTGTAGCCCAGGCGGGCCAGGTCGTCGCCTACGAGAGAGTTGGGCTGGCTGCCTTCTGCCGGCTTTCCCTGGTAGGCCGGGGGTATCAGCTCAGGCAGTACTTCGGAAGGGGTATTTTCAAACCTGAACCAGCCTTCCGGCTCTGTGGCATGGACAAATGTCGTGAGCTTCATCCCGTTGTCCCATTTTACGAGGCACAGGGCTTTTTCGGGGATAAGCTCGACAGAAGTGATGCCGGTATTGGACGGTATCGTAAACTCCAGGGCGCCCGCCGGTATTTTGGAGGGAGCCGGCTCACGGTCATACGGGGCGTCGAAGTTTTCCTGGACCGGCTTATAGTCATTTTCCAGCACTTTACTGCGTACCCATTCAAAGGAAAATTCCGGGCGGTGCAGGCCTTTCATCGGCCGGAGGTCCCAGATATCGGCCCGGTCGAGCGAGAGCCGCAGCACTTTCTCCTTCTCCCAGACCAGCGCTCCCAGCGTACCGTTCCCCAGCGGGATGGCCTCGTCCCAGACCTGCGCCAGCTTGTCGAAGCGCAGGTGATGGCGGGGAGCAGGCTGGGAATACACGCTTAGCGTATATAAAATAGCCAGAATTGACAATAACGTGCGGAAGGGCATGAGCGACGGTTGTTTTGGGGTAGGGTTTCAGTGGTTCCGGCTCACCCGGCTTTCGAGCTTCCTGAGCTTTGCTTCATTATTCCGGATATTTTTCTCCAGCCTCCTGATGTGCTTCTCGCTCTTTTTAACGCGCGAATCTGCTTTGCTGGCTGATTTTGCTTTTGTTTCGGCTTTCCTGGCGCTCTTTTTGGCTTTTTTCGCTTTGCTTTTGCTTTGAACGTCCCTGCTCAATATCCTGGCTGCTCTTGCATTTTGATCTGCCGCCGACAGGGCATCCGTTTGCCTGCTGTCTCTTTCTGCGGCCAATCTGTTCTTTTCTTCATACAGCTTCGAAAGCTTTTCCTTGTCTTCCGCCAGCCTGGCCTGGATCTTCGCTATTTCTACATGCTCTTTGGAAATGCGGGCGGAGTCTGCCTGGTTCTGCGCCTGCACGCCGGCAAACGGAATGGCAACGAAGATAAGAAGTGCGATCAGGTTCTTTTTCATGGCTGAATAATTAAGTCTGGTGCTAAAATATGAAAATTATGACGTAGGGCAGTATTTGGACTATAAGTCATATTTTTCTGCAAGCGTGCCCGGGATAGTGCTTTCCCTCGTGCTGCTGGCTAATCCGCTGTTTACAGGCCTGTCGCTCTCCATCCTGACGGCCCTGACCTTCGTGTTTATCGGGATATCGTCGATAATGCTGTCCCTGAACCTGAAAAAGATAAAGGATGATCCGCAGAAGATCAGCGCACGTATCGGGAGCAGGATAGAGCAGCTTCAGACCGAAATCGAGCAGGAAATAAGAAAATAGGTATCCGTCTGGTTCACAGCCGGGCAAGGCTGCTTACCGGTTCCTGATCCTGCCGACCTCCGCAGTACCCAGCTCGACTACGTCTCCCGGCTTGAGGTGATCCATCCGCAGGCTCCCGATAGCGACCCTTACAAGCCGCAGCGTCGGGAATCCTACTGCGGCCGTCATGCGCCTCACCTGCCGGTTTTTCCCTTCGGTGAGCGACAGGCTGAGCCAGGAGTCGGGGATAGATTTCCGGACACGTATCGGCGGTATCCTTTCGGGGTGGGACGGAGGATCTATCGGGGTAGCGCGTGCTCTTTTGGTATGGTAGACTTTTCCATCGATCACAATATCGACGCCGCCGGAGAGGGCGATGCACGCTTCTTCCGTAATATCCCCTTCCACCTGTACATGGTAGGTTCGCCAGTGCTTGTTTTTCGGGTCGAGCAGGGAAGTCTTCAGCCTGTTGTCATTTGTCAGGAGCAGAAGTCCTTCGCTGTCGGCGTCAAGCCTCCCGACCGGGTAGATATCCTTTTCAAAATTGAAGCCGAGATCAGCGAGCGTAGGGGCATTTCCCTCCCTGCTGAACTGGCTTAACATCCCGTAAGGCTTAAAAACGAGATAATATTTAAAGCCGGAAGCCATGAAAGACAGTTTAAATCGATGGGTCGGATGGTAATAAAAAAGAGGGGCTTATGCTCCTCTTTTTTTATCACTCAGGTTATATTTTTCCATTTCGCTGGCCGGTATGTCGGGGTGTTGCCAGAGCTCCAGGTTGTTACGCCTGAAGGCCGGCGTCTCAAATTCTCCCCAGTTGGGGTTCCGGTTGCTTTTAAACCAGTCGGACAGGGCCTGGAGCCTTAGCTCTTCAGCCTCGTTCCAGCCCTCTTTTGCAGATTGGTCGATATAAAGGGTTTTCCTTAGGTAATCTTCATGCCTCGGATAGATCACTTTCGAATCGAAGTCGTCGACAGCGATAACCGTCGGACCGGTTTTGGTGTCTTCCAGCTCGAATTCCTCTTCCTTAACAAAGCCGCTCTGCGTCTCGGAGAAGCCTGCTTCGGGATATAATGTTTCTCCGGTCTGAGCGGCAACCTGTCCGGCGGAAGTTCCGGCGGCACCGGAGTCGGGCTGAGCCTCTTTTTCCCCGGGCTGTTTTTTAGTATCGAAGTCGGGTATCTCAAGCTTTCCTCCCTTGTCAAAGCCGGAAGCGACGATGGTAACCCTGAGGCTGTCGCCCAGGCTGTCGTCGGTAATGGTACCGAGCTTGAAAAGCGAATGCGTGCCTTTCACCTTTTCAGTTACATAGGAAGTGATGACCCGCTGCTCTCTCACGACCGCCTCTTTTTTAGAGGAAGTAGCAATGGTTACGATGATACCCTGCGCCCCTGATATATCCCTGTCGTTGAGAAGCGGAGAGTCCAGCGCTTTTTCGATGGCGGTCAATGCCCTGTCCGGGCCTTCCGATTCCGACGTCCCCATTACGGATTGGCGTGCTCCTTTCAGAACCCGCTCCACGTCGCGGAAGTCGGTGTTGATGGTGCCGCTGGTAGTGATGATTTCGGAGATACTCTTTACGGCATTGAGCAGGATATCGTCTGCCTGCGCGAAAGCCCGCGAGAGCGGCAGGTCTTCATATAGTTCCTCGAGCTTGTCGTTGAGCACGACGAGCACCGTATCGCTGTTGGCCTGTAGCTCTGCGATACCTGCCATGGCCTGGTCGAGCTTCTGGCTGCCTTCCCAGGAATAGGGCGCCGTAACGACCGAGACGGTCAGCAAACCCATGCTTTTGGCGATGCCGGCTATGACGGGCGCAGCGCCGGTCCCGGTCCCGCCGCCCATACCGGCCGTGATAAAGACCATTTTGGTCGGACCGCCCAGGACTGCCTTGATCTCATCTTCGCTCTCAAGAGCCGCACTTTTACCGAAGGAAACATCCATACCGGTTCCCAAACCACCGGTCAGGGTAGCTCCGAGCTGGATCTTCACCGGGATAGGGCTTTCAAGCAATACCTGGCGATCGGTGTTGGTGATGACGAAATCTACGTCTTTGATTTTCTTCCTGAACATGTAGTTAACGGCGTTTCCACCTCCGCCGCCGACTCCAATTACTTTTATAATTGGTGCATGGGTTTCTTCTTTCACGATATTCTTAATGATATAGTCCTGGTTAAAGAGATTGTCGAATTCTTCAGAGCTCATGGTTTTAATACTTTATTTTTCCTCGTCATCGCCGTAGGAGCCTCCGTCGTTGACCTGGTCGCGGTTGCTGATGAATGTGTTTTTAATACTCGAGAGCCATCCTCCGATGTCGATCAGAGGCGAAGAAGACGTTCTGGTGTTGCCTGAAGGTTCGTCGGCTGCCGCAGCCCGTTCGTTTCGGAGCTGGAAGCTTTCTTCCCTTGAAGAAAGCTCTCTTACCGGCTGGATTTTGATAGGTTTTCTGGATACCAGCCTTTCATCCAGCGGCTTGATGCTGGCCCAGGCGAGGCCTACCGCGGAAGCGTAGGAAAGAGAGCTTACGATATCGGCCTTGGAGGTCCGGTTCAGCCCTTCCGGCAATCCGACTCTCACATTCATGCCGTCCATGACACGGCTGAATACAGTCTCGATATCGGTGATGGACGAAGTGCCGCCCGTAAGGACCACGCCCCCGATCAGCTCTTCCTCCAACCCGTGATACTTGATCTCGCCGTAGACCATGGCCGCAATTTCCTTCAGGCGCTCTTCGATGATCATCGCTACGTTTTTCTTCAGCACCTTGCGCGGCGGGCGCCCGGAGAGGTAGTTGATCGAGATCTCGATGTTGGAAGGGACATTCTCGGCCAACGCTGCCCCGAACGAGCACTTGAGGTCCTCGGCATTGGAAAGCTGGATGCCGCAGCCTGTTTTCAGATCATTAGTGATGTTTTTTCCCGCTATCGGGAACGACGCGACGTGACGGATGAAATTGTTCTGGTAAATCACCAGGTCGGTGGTCTGCTCTCCGATATCTACCAGCGCGATTCCCGCATTTTTCTCTTCTTCTGTCAGAACGGCCAGGCCGGTAGCGATGGGTGAATATACGATATTGGCTCTTCTCAGGCTGTTTTCTACAATTTCCAGGCTTTTCCTGGTCCTTTTAAGGGACTGGCTGTTGCCGGAGATCACCAGGAAGTCACCGCCCAGTTTGATGCCCTGCCTGCCTACAGGCTCGGTGATATGCCCTACGTTGTCTACCATGAAATATCTCGGAAGCACGTGGATCACATCGTAGTTGCTGTCTTTCTGCTTTCTCACCCTGGTTACTTCACTGATCAGTTGAGCTATATCATTTTCCGTAACTTCTTCTCCAGACGAAGAGGTCGGCCGGATGATCTCATCCTTCTGCTCGATGACCTTGACGTTCATCCCCCCGAAGCTCACATTCACGGTATCAAAAGGGTAGTTTGCCACAGTAGAGACATCCTGCAGCGCCTTGGCGAGCGCTTCGGCCACCTGTACGATATTTTCCACCGATCCGTTCACTACGGCTCCCTTTGGCAGAGGACTGGTGCCGAACCCCAGTACCTCAAGGGAATATCCGATAGAGTCGGAAACGGGCCGGGCTACCACGATAGACACTTTGCTGCTTCCCAGGTCTATACCCGCTATTACATTGCTCAACTTCATAATAATTTAATTTTTTTATTCGCAAACTACCTGGTCCTGAAACTTTATGTTGATTTTTGAATAGGAATTCCAGTTTGTGGACAACACTTTATCGTAAAAGATCTTCAGCTTTCTCAGCTTCGGCGCGATGCCGGTAGGCGGGCCGAATTCTACAACCTGTCCTCCCAGGGTGGTCAGGAAGCTCACCTCACCGTCCTGGCCCACCATGATCTGGTTGATCTGGGCCTTCCAGAAGTCGTTCTCCCGGATGTAGCGTATGAGGTCCAGGTAGGGTTTCCCTTTCGGGTTGTCCAGCCCGTTGAGCTTACGCAGATACTCTCCGCTTACCAATGGGACGTGCATGGAGTAGCGGTTGGATAATGGTGTGTAACGTCCGTCTTCACTGATGTAAAAGCCGCGTGCCTTCTTCCATTCGCCGGAATGACCGGGCGTATCGATCCACCTGGCTATGGGGCTATGGAGTTCAATGTCAACGATCAGGTTCCCGGAAAAGTCTTTTTTTGCCTCGCAATTTTTGACAAATCTGTTTTCTTTTACAGCTTCCTCTATCTCGGCCAGGTTGATCAGGTCCATTTTCCTGCCCAAAACAGGCCCCCCTTTGTTGATCTGTTCCAGTACATCGGCTTTTGTAAGAAAGGCGGCTGCTTCCGTATCGGGGAAGCTGACTACGATTTCCTCGCACCGCTGCGACAAAAGTTTTCGCTCGGCCATTCCCACGCAAAGCGCGAAAACCACACCCCCAAGGATGAGTTTCGCCCCTTTCCTCCAAAATTTGTCGTTTTTCAACATGGATGTAATATTAATAAATCTTTATAAATTATGGAATATTAGACGATTGCAAAATGGTTTTTATCGGAGAAACTAATTTATCGATGTCCCCGGCCCCTATCGTGACCAGCAATCCGGGAGGAGAGGCGGCGATGCGGGCAAGCAGGTCTTCCCTGGTGACCAGGTGCTTGTCTGCGGCCGGGATCTTGTTCAAAAGCATTTCCGAGTCGATTCCCTCGATGGGCAGCTCGCGCGCCGGGTAAATGTCGAGCAGGTAAATTGTATCGGCCAGCGCCAGGCTTTTGGCAAATTCGTCGGCGAAGTCACGGGTACGTGTGAAAAGATGAGGCTGGAAAACGGCGGTCAGCCGCCGGTCGGGGTACAGCGCTTTTACAGACGTAAGGAATGCCGTAATTTCGGACGGGTGATGGGCGTAGTCGTCGATGTAGGTACTTTCTCCCTCCAGGATATATTCAAACCTTCGTTTGCCCCCTTTAAAAGTGTTCCGCCCTTCCCGGACCTGCTCCGGGATGATCCCTACGGAAAGCGCTGCGGCAGAAGCGGCAACCGCGTTCTCCACATTGTGAAAGCCGGGAGTCCGCAGGCGTATGTCTTCGATCGCTCCGTCGGGAGTATGGATATCAAATACAAAGCAGGCGTTTTCTATCCGGATATTCCCGGCGCTGTAGTCGCCTGCCCCGAGGCCGTAGGAGAAGGTGCGCTCCGGGCCCTGAAGCGACAGTCCTTTTTTCAGGAAAAGCGTGCCTTCGCGGCCAATCTGGTCGGCGAAGCCCTGGAACGAAGCCAGGAGCTCATTGTGGTTCCCGTAGATATCGAGATGGTCCGCATCGGTAGACGTAACTACCGCTACATGCGGGAAGAGCGTCAGGAATGAACGGTCGAATTCGTCGGCCTCCACGATGCAGATCACCCGGCTTATGTCTTCCTCCGGCTCGTTGACGAGGAAATTGCTGTTGTAATTAGCGGTAATTCCACCCAGGAAGGCGGCGCAGTTGGTACCCGAAGACCGGACGATATGCGCCGTCATGCTCGAGGTGGTAGTCTTCCCGTGCGTTCCGGCAATGGCAATGGTTTTCATCCGGGCGGCCAGCAGACCCAGGATCTCCGATCGCTTCTTTACCGGGAAGCCGTTGGTGCGAAAATAATGAAGCAACGCGCTGTCTTTCGGGATGGCAGGGGTGAAGACTACCAGCGTATTGGCCGGATCGGTGAACGCAGCGGGCAGGGCGCCGACAGAATCTTCGAAGATGATCTCCAGGCCTTCTTCCTCCAGAGTAGCTGTGAGCGCTGTAGGCGTCCGGTCGTAACCGCCTGTCAGATAGCCGTTTGTATTAAACCACCTGGCGATCGCGCTCATGCCGATGCCACCGATACCGATAAAAAAAACATGCTGGTATCCCTGGCTTAATTCCATAAAAATAGGTGTTGACGGTTATTGAGAGCACAAAGTTATTAAGCCTTGCCTTCAGGCGCCAGCTAAACAGCGAAAACATTTTTTTAGAGTATATATAGCCCGGATCCCCGCTTTCAGGTATTAACTATAAAGTTCAATCCATTCAACGGCGATGAATCCGTTCCCTTCCATTTTATGGCTTTAAATACTGCATCCGGCCAGCCGCAGCGTGTCGCATCGGTAGATGCATACAGGGGTTTTGTCATGTTCCTGATGATGGCGGAAGTGCTCAGGCTGGGGCGTGTTTCAAAAGAGCTGCCCGAAAGCGCTTTCTGGGAATTTCTGGCTTTTCACCAGAGCCACGTGCCCTGGACGGGGTGCTCTCTTCATGACCTGATCCAGCCTTCGTTCTCATTTCTGGTCGGAGTGGCGCTGCCGTTTTCACTGATGTCCCGCACAAGCAAGGGGATGAGCACGCCGGCTTTGTGGACGCATACCCTGAAGCGGTCGCTGATACTGGTTCTGCTCGGAATATTCTTGCGCTCCATGCATAGTACCCAGACGAATTTTACTTTTGAGGATACGCTTACCCAGATAGGCCTGGGCTACCCGTTCCTGTTTGCGCTGGGATTTGCGAAGCCGAAAGTCCAGTGGGGGGCTTTGGGGCTGATCCTGATCGGGTACTGGCTCTGGTTTGCCGTATATCCTTTGCCCGGGCCGGATTTCGACTGGAGCCAGACTGGGGTAGCGGCCGACTGGGAGCATCATCTGAAGGGGTTTGCCGCCCACTGGAACAAAAATACCAACCCGGCATGGGCTTTCGACCGGTGGTTCCTGAACCTGTTTCCCCGGGAGAATCCCTTCCTGTTCAACCGCGGCGGCTATTCTACGCTCAGCTTTATCCCTACCCTGGGGACCATGGTTCTCGGGCTGTTTGCCGGGCAGTGGCTGCGCGACAGGAAACCATCGCTTCTGAAAGACCTCGTTACGGCCGGCCTCGTCATGCTCGGCCTGGCAGTGGTGCTCTCGCTGCTGGGGATCAATCCTATCGTAAAACGTATCTGGACCCCCGCGTGGGTATTGTTCAGCGGCGGCTGGTGCTTCCTGATCCTGGCGGGATTTTTTTACCTGGCCGACGTAAAAGGCATTCGCAGGCCGTTTTATTTCCTGCTTGTCGTCGGAGCCAACTCGATCTTTGCGTATGTTATGGCGGAAGTCCTGCCCGGTTTCATTGACAATTCTTTCCAGATACATTTCGGGAAGTCATATGCAGGCTGGTTCGGGGAACCCTACCCGTCTCTTGTAAGCGGGGCGCTCCAGCTGGCGGTGATGTGGCTGATCCTGCGGTGGATGTACGTGCGGAAGATTTTTATCAAAATCTGACAGGTTTCCGGCGCGTAGCGCTAAATTTGCGGTTGTAGTTGAGAGTTGAAAATTGAAAGTTGAAAAACTCATAACTTTCAACTCACAACTTTCAACTTTCCACTATTTCTAAACAGATGAAGCTGAGCAAGTTGTTGTGGCTTTGGCCATTGGTTTTCATGTGGTCGTGCGATATGCTGGATGAGCTGAACAAGGATAACTATATTTCGAGGGTCAATGAGCCGATCACCGGGTATAAGCAACAGAAAGATGTTTCGTACGGCCGGAGTGAATTCCAGAACTTTGATATCTATTACCCGCAAAATGTATATTCCAATCCCTCGGACGTAGTCATACTGATACATGGAGGCGGCTGGACCTACGGCGACAAATGGTTCCTGGATCCTTCCGTTGAGGAGCTCAGGAAAGCGAGGAAGAACCTGACGGTGGTCAATCTCAATTACCGGCTGATCAACCCTGACCGGAAAAAGTCATTGTTCGAATACCAGCTTGCCGACCTGGACAGCTGCGTAAATTACCTGCGGCGAAACCAGGGCAAATACAATATCCGTTCCGATAAGTTCGCCATTATGGGGGCGAGCGCGGGGGCGCACCTGGCGCTATCATATGCCTATACGAAAGGCAAGTCGAAGATCCATACAGTGGTCGGGATGAGCTCGATTACCGAGCTTAGCGAGTCCCGGCTGCTGTCGTCCGATCTCTGGCTGAATATCAAGGAGCTTACCGGGTACAAGGAGACCAATGTCGGGAAGGATTCGCTCATAAAAGCCAGCCCTGTTCACCTGGCGGATATTGATTGCCCGAGAACGATCCTTCTGTACGGTTTAAAAGACAATGTGGTTTCGGTGCGGCAGCAGACATTGCTGTCGGAGCGGCTGATAAGCCTGCGGGTGCCGCATGCCCTTTATATGCTGAAAGACCAGGACCATAATGTAAGCGCGGAGCACGTCGCGAAAGGGATACTCGCTTCTCTCGGAGCGGACGAATACGACCGCTATTTCAGGTACCTGTGACAACGCCGCGGACTTATTCAGCGATACCGACCGCTGAAATCCTGTTTTCGACCTTTCATAACCGGGATTGAATATTTCCGGGTTTTTTTCGTTTACTTTATAGTCGTTTAGGAACTTTTGTATAGTCTAATATTCAATGAAGCTGTTTTTCAATATCCTGCTTATATTCTTTTTCCTGATCATATTTGTCCCGATTTTCCGGCGGTTTTTATTTCACCTGCTCGTCGGGCGCCAGTTGGTAAAGGAGCAGAAGCGAGCAAATGCCGCATACCGTAAGAATCCGGGCAAAGTGAATATAGATTCACAGCCGGAAAACAGTTCTCCTTCCATAAAAGGCGGAGAATATATTGATTACGAAGAGGTAAAGGACAAATAGCGGCTTCGGCTCCGCTCAGCTGCCGGCGTTAATTTAGCTACCAGATTTCTTCCCTAGGCAGCCATCCCGATGGCTGAGCGATGGTTGCCGATGGCTGAGCGTAGCCGAAGCCCGGGAACTATTCCATATTGTGGAATACCCGCTGCACGTCGTCGTCTTCCTCGATCCGTTCCACAAGCTTTTCTACTTCGGCAGCCTGCTCGGCAGTAAGGGTTTTGACGTCATTCGGGATCCTTTCGAAATCTGCTTCCACGATCTCGAAATTATTTTCCTCCAGGTAGTGCTGAAGGGCCCCGAAGGCGGTAAACTCACCATAAATGAATATGAGCCCGCTCTCCTCGTCAAGGAAAACCTCGTCGGCGCCGAAGTCGATGAGCTCCAGCTCGAGATCTTCCAGCTCCGACCCGTTGTTCCTTACTTTGAATATGCACTTGCGCTCAAATATGAAGTCGAGCATGCCGGTAGTTCCCAGGCTTCCCCCGAGCTTGTTGAAGTAGCTCCGCACATTGGCAACCGTGCGGGTCGGGTTATCTGTTGTGCTCTCCACAAGGATAGCGATACCGTGCGGCCCGTACCCTTCGTACACCATTTCCTTATAGTCTTCCTGGTCTTTGGAAGTAGCCCTCTTGATGGCGCGCTCCACGTTCTCCTTAGGCATATTGGCAGCCCTCGCGTTCTGAAGCACGGCCCTGAGCCTTGAGTTCGTGGCCGGATCGGCAGTGCCGTTTTTAATGGCCAGGACTATATCTTTACCTATACGGGTAAATACTTTGGCCATCTGGCCCCAACGTTTAAATTTTCTGGCTTTTCGATATTCGAAGGCTCTTCCCATCGGTATTTTCTGGTAATAATGGTTCGGGGGAGCGCAGGCTCCGTCCGGGATTCACTTGACGGCAAAAATACAAAAGACTTACTAAAATTGCATATAGGATTAAGGATCAGGGCAGGCGCCACATATTTCCCCATTTTGCGGCACGGGCCTGGCGGGATGCGGGCCTGAACCGGGGGAAAAACCTGCCATGAAATCCGTTCGAACGTATATAATATGAGGCGGGGGCCCGGGGCAGCCGGTTTATTTTAGGCGCCCGGCGGCTTTGATATACGTATGGTATAGTTTTTGTATTGTGGATTCAAAAAAATGTAAACACCTTATGGAACAAAGAAGTAACACCGGAATCCTGGCAGCATTGGTCACCATGAGCATTCTGGCAGGAGTTTTTGCATACCTGTATTACCAGGAGCGACAAGTTACCACGAAACAAGCAAACGATCTGCAGGTACGCGTCACGGAGCTGGCTTCTATGGAAGTCAAGCTCGACAGTATTTCGAAAGAGCTGGATGCCAGAATCGCTGAGGTAGAAGGTCTTGGCGGAGATATTGCCGAGCTGACCAAAATGAAGCAGCAGCTGGAAACCGACAGGGCCAACCTGCGCAAAGGGAATGTGAATCTTACCGGCAAGATCAAAGAATACGAGGTATTTCTCAAGCAGAAGGATGAGGAGATCGCACAGCTCCGCGAAGAAAACCAGCAATTGCTGAGCGACAAAGAAGAGCTGATGACGGTGAATGAGGCGCTTACAAAAGAGAAGGAAACCGTAACCGAGTCGCTGTCGGGAGCCCTGGCAAAAACGGAGGAGCTCGAGGGAAAAGTGCACCTGGCTTCAGCGCTGAAGGCGCGCAACGTCAAGACCTATGCCGTTTCTTCCAAAGGGAAGGTAAGGGAAGGAGAGAAAGTGCGCTCCAAACGTATCGACAAGATCCGGGTGGATTTTATGCTGGAGAAAAACCCGCTCGCCGAGCAGAACACCAAGCTGATCTACCTGCGTATACTGGACCCCAGCGGCGCTACGATCTCTGATACCGGAACAGGTTCGGGTACCTTCCAGTACAACGGCGAAACGCACCAGTATACTTTCTCCAAGGAGGTTAGCTACACCAGCAATAACCAGGACGTGAGTATATTGTATGATCGCTCGGGCGATTTCGCCTCGGGTACATATGCGGTTCAGCTTTATAGCGAAGGCTTCCTGATCGGAGAGGGAACGTTTTCGGTGAAGTGACCTTAGGGGGTAGAGTTGAGAGTTGAAAGTTGAAAATTGAAAGTTCTCCATTCTTAATTTTCAACTTTCAACTTTCAACTCTCAACTTTCAATTCCATGGCTTACAGCTCATTTTTCTTCAGCGCCTTTACCGCATGATCCGCGGCGCGGGCAGTAAGTGCCATATAAGTCAGTGACGGGTTGGAGCAGCTCGACGAGGTCATGCACGCGCCGTCGGTGACGAAAACGTTGGGAACCGCATGAAGCTGGTTGTGCCCGTTGAGCATCGATGTTTTAGGATCTCTTCCCATTCTTACGCCTCCCATTTCGTGGGTACAGAAGCCCATGTACTTGATGTCGTCTACCGTTGAGATATTGCGTGCGCCCGACGCCTCCAGCATTTCGACGGCGTCCGCTATCATTTCCTTTCTCATGGCCTTTTCATTTTCCTTGTATTCGGCGTCGGTAACCAGCATCGGCAGTCCCCACGGATCGGTTTTGGACCGGTCGAGATAAACCCGGTTGTCTTCATAGGGCAGGCATTCGCCATAGCCGTTGAGGCTCATGGCCCAGTCGCCGGGCCTGGTCAGCATTTCTTTAAATGCCGCTCCGAAACCCTTTTGAGCATAGCCCCGCTGCCAGCTGCTCCTTGAGCCGCCGCCCTGGTATCCGAATCCCCGGACATACCCGTTGCCTTTCTCGAGGAAGTTGCGGTATTGAGGAATGTAGATCCCGTTGGCCCGTCGGCCGAAGTAGTACTTACCTTCAAAACCTTCGAACGTACCTCTTGCGCCGGCCTGCTGGTGATGGTCCATTATACACCTACCCAGCGCTCCGCTGTCATTTCCCAATCCTTCGGGGAACCTGGAAGAAACAGAGTTTAAAAGAAGGAAGTTGGTGGCCAGGGTGGAAGCGTTCAGGAAAATGATCTTTGCATAAAAGGTATGCTCTTCCCTGGTTTTCTGGTCTATGACCTTCACACCGGAAGCCCTTTGTTTTTCTTCGTCGTAGATGATCTCATGCACCAGCGAGTCGGGTTTCAGTGTCAGGTTGCCCGTCGCCATGGCTGCGGGAAGGGTGGCCGACTGCGTGCTGAAATAACCGCCGTAGGGGCATCCCCTGGAACACATGTTCCTGAACTGGCATGAGGCTCTGCCCAGCTTCAGCTGCTCGGGAGTCGGGGCAGTGAGATTTGCAGCCCTTCCGATCATAAGCCTCCGCTTCCCTTTCCAGCGCTGATCAATGCCGGCCTGTACCTGTCTCTCGACACAGGTCAGGTCCATGGGAGGCTGGAACTCGCCGTCGGGGAGCTGTGGCAGCCCCTCTTTAGAACCGCTCACGCCGACAAAGCGTTCGACGTAGCTATACCAAGGTGAGATATCGCGGTACCTGATCGGCCAGTCGACCCCGTGCCCGTCTTTCAGGTTAGCTTCGAAATCAAGATCGCTCCACCTGTAGCTTTGCCTACCCCACACCAGCGACCGGCCGCCGACCACGAATGCGCGCGTCCATTGGAACGGCTTCTCTTCGATATAGGGATACAGCACATCGCGGGTCATGAGGCCGGTAGTCGCTTCTGTGAGCGCATACTTTCTGGCCTGTACCGGGTATTGCTCCTTTATTTCATTGGTAATACGCTCCCTGTGCGGGAATTCCCAGGGCGCCTTCATCGCAGTATCATACCCCTCGATATGCTTTACATCCGGACCTCTTTCGAGCATCAGCACCCTGAGCCCTTTCTCTGTAAGCTCCTTCGCCGCCCATCCGCCGCTGATACCTGACCCTACCACGATAGCGTCGTAAGTATTCTGTTTTTTTGATTGAAGATTAAGATTCATGGTTTAACAATCGGGTAGTCTTCCGGGCTGCAAGTTATAGAAAGCATTTCAGAGATGTTCCGGCAACCTGACTATACAGATATGCATGGCGCTTCCGTCTTCCGACAGGAAAGACGATTGTATCTGTATCCGTGTGCCGTCAGGGCTGAACGAAGGATGAACGTGGTCGGGCGCTTTCCGGTTGTGTCCTGCTGTAAGGAGCGTCATCCGGTTGTTTTCACGGTTAATAACGTAAACATTTCTTTCGAAGGTGTCGCCTGCAAGCCATTTCCCGTCGGCCGAGCCAGTGACATGCCAGAAGCTCCCTCCTTTGGGCGCCTGCCCGGCAATCAGCATCTCGTTTGTCCGCAGGTTGAGTACAGCCAGCCCTGAAGGCTTCATACGGATTCCTGCCGGTCCCCATTCGGAAGCATCCGGGAAAGTGCGGCTATCGGGATCGTAGGTAGCTTTTTTATCGCCCATGATCGCAAATGCAACTTCATCCGGCGAGAATATGGCTTCGTGGGTCACCCATTCGTAGTCGGCTTCAGGATAGAGCGGCCGGAGGCCCGAGCCGTCAGACCTGACCGTCCACGTTCTCTGGGGCGACTTTCCGCCGGTCTCCCAGCAAAAAACGATTTCGCCCGGTACCCAGAAGTTGGCCTGGATATGGCCTACCTGGAAGGGGACTGAAACGACGTGGCTGACGTCGCCGGTCCTGACATTGATCCTGGCAATCCCGGAAGGGCCCGCCCCCATGTTCCTGGGGCCGAACGGCTTTTCGATTTTTGCGCCGGCAGGAAGATGCTGAGCCGCTTTTTCTTTGCCGATCCTGAAGTAGATCCAGTTTTCGTCTGCATCCAGCGCCATATCGCCATGCGCATCGTAATCCGCCGGGATGGTGCCGCATATTTTCTGGTAGTGGCTTTCGGGCTTCAGCTTCCCGTTTTTACTGTCGTCAAAAAGCCTGCCGAGATCTACCATTACGAGGTTCATGCCTTTCCCCTGCGCCGCCGGCCTCATGACATAAAGCGCCATTGCTTTCCTGGAAACAATCAGGTAGCCTCCGGCATACCCGCCTTCCGTGGCCTGGACCATGTCCCCGGTTTCCTCGTTAACGGCAATCGCTTCCCCTCCCAGCCGGTCGGACCGGAAGAGCAGCCATTTCCCGTCGGCAGTCCACTGGTTATGCGTCTGGTAGATTTTGGAGTCTTTGACGCCGGGCTTACTGGTGAGGAAGGTAAGCTCCGCTCCTGTTACAGGATCGCGGACGACTTTTTTTTCGGAAGGGAGGCGGCGGCCGATCTGGGCGGAACAATGCGTGTTGTGCATGAAAACAAAACAGAGAAGGACGGCTGCCGCCAAAAGGGGATTCAAGGTACGGGTCATGCGTATCGAAAGGGATTGTACTCAGAAAAGAAAGTATGCGGCAGTTTTTAACTGTCTTTGAGGAAAATACAGGGAGGGGAAACCGTCATCTCTTTGTCATATATTTCAAATAGGCACGCCCTTCCCACTCACTGGCGTTAAGACCGTAAACACTTTATTATGCCGGGAAGCGCCTGTTCTTACCCGGATATGCCGGAGGATGACGTCATGGGTTTTGATCATGATGCCTCCGTCTATAAAAGTAATGCCTGGCGACGGGGCGGTTTGACCGGCTATTGTAGCAAAAGGCTCGTCAATCGGGATAATACGGCCTTTCAGATCTATGACCCGCCTACCTCAAATACAATGATCCTCCTTCCTTTTGTTTTAACCGCTTCCAGAAAAGACCCTTTCCCTTCGGCTTCGGGCGAAGTCACTTTGATGATCCTGCCCCCTCTTCCTCCGGGAGTGGCAGCTGCCCAGCCTTTTGCCCCGGGAAATGACAGCTCCTGGGCATATAGCTCCAACATAGAAACAGAGAAGAAGGTCAGAATAAGAATCCCTTTACCCGAAAACAGTTTTTTGAAGCCTCGGGAAAAATGCATCGCTTTGAAAATCATTGCTGTAAGGATTTTGGTTTAGGAAAGCGGATTTCAATTCATTCTTCCGCTTTCCGATAGGGTGTATCGTATATCGAACGGTATCCTCCTCCCATATTGCGGGCCAGCCATAGCTTGTAATATAAGTCCCCGGAAGGTGTCACAAAAGCCTTGTCAATTGCGTAAGGGGCGGTTACAACTGTTATCCGGCTATTTCCGTCCTGTGTTTTCGTAAGGAGAACTAACTCATCCCTGAAGTCCCCGTACAGGTCGGCCGTATAGATCAGCGTACTGTTAGGAATGGGATTAGGCTGGGCGCTTTTATCTTCCACTACCTCTTTCCCGTTCCAGTTGCCTATAGCGGCTCCGTTGTTCCAGATAAGCTCCCTCGTGTCATCGCCGTCCCATTCAAAGGGAAAGCAGCCTGCCGGGAATGGCTCCTGCAGAATTTCGCCCTTAGCGGAGAAGACCACAAAGTTCCGGTCGTTATGTCCCTGCCGGTTCACCACACATTCCATTCCCGGAGAGCCGTCCCAGATATCGGCTGTCCAGCCGGCATGTCCGTGCGACCACCTGGCGTCGTCTTCACGATTATTTTTCCAGAGGATTTTCCCGCTGTCGGCATCCACCAGGTAGGCTCCCGCGTGAATGGAAGATTCTACGAGGTAGAATACTTCCAGGCCCGGGTTGCCGGGAAGATAATCCTGTACCGAAATGATATCGGGATGCTGCCGGTAAATCGACCAGCGCATGCTTCCGTCCCAGTTGAGGCAGGTCGTGCCATACACTACTTCGTGTTTGCCGTCCCCGTCGACATCGGCGATTTCCACTTTATGGCCGCCGCTGCCGTTGGTGGGCCCGAAGCTGTTAAAAGTCCAGAGGTGATTGAGATTAGCGTCAAAGGCGGTAATGACCTCGTTCTCGTAGATGCCCGTCTGGGTGATGATAGCCGGGTTTATACCATCGAGGTACCCGATAGACATTTGTATCCTGGTGGAAGATTTCGAAAAATCAGACACCATTTCGGGCCACACGTGCTTGTATTTTAATTTCCCGGACATCCCGTCCAGTACAGCGACATAGTTTTTATCTTCTATCTGCAAAAGCGTGATCACTTCAGACTTACCGTCTCCATCCATGTCCCAGACGTTGAACGGGCAATTGCTGGCGCTTCCGAAGATATTTTCGTGCCGGGCAATATCCTTGCGCCACAAAGACCTCCCGTAGGAGGTGAACGCTTCGATCTGGACCGGTTTGCCCGGGTCCTGCGAGGTCTCGACGTTCCCGTTACTGAGTCTGATCACGCAGTCGGGAGAACCGTCGCCGTCCAGGTCGCCGAAAACGGGTACAAAGCCCGGCGCGTGATAAATGGGCGCAAAAGTGGCTACTTCGGCATGCTTTCCCGGATCGAAAGTAACGCCGGCCCATTCAGAACGGTTAATTTCGCTGCCGTCACGGCCTACACGGACGATGCGGTACTGGTACCTCTTCCCCGGAGAAAAGCTCCCCTTATCGACAAACGAAGTACCGGCTTTCAATGGAGCCGGGTTGATCCTGAAACCGTCCGACGCCCTGTAGCCGGATTCAATGCGATAGATATCAAATCCTCCGCCGGCTTTGTCCGAATCAAGCAATGCCCAGCTGAGCGCAATGTGGCCGTCCCTGGTGGGCACCCCGACCAACTTGCGGCGGACAGGCGCCCAATTGATGCCGGACGGCGATCTGACAAGCCTGATGCCGACATCGGGAGCGCGTAACGCCGGCGACTGGGAAACCGTCATTCCGCAGGCAAGATATTCTTTACTTCGCGCCCATGAACCACCCGTCAGCGTGCGTTCGAGATCATAATCTGTTTCGATGCGGTATTTGAAAGTGCTTGTCTGGGGATCCTGGCCTTGCTGTGTCAGCTGCCACACATTGCCTGCCATGCCATATAGCCCCCAATCGTTTTTCAAACCCCATTTTGAAGGCTTCAGAAATTCTTTCCACCGGTCGTAGGATCTGTTCCCTGCAGCATCAAAGTTGACCAGGTTATCCTTTAGCGGGGTTTCAGCGTCGCCCCAATAATACTTTCCGTCTCTTTTGCCGGCGCGCGCCGCGACTTCAAACTGGTGAGGAGTCGGCAGGGTATATATCCTGTTATCCTGCCCGGAAAGCCATTTGGTGTATCTGTCTGCGTCTTCCCTGGTGATATAGACGACCGGGTGCTCCTCGAAACCTTCGGGGATTTTCCCGTCTTCCCAATGATAAGGAGCGGCATGACCGGTCGCTTTGACAAACCGGGCGTATTCGCTGTTGGTAACGGCATGATCGAGGATTTCGAACGCGGCTACCCGGACCGAATCTTTCTTTCCCCTTATGACAGTTTCAGGTACGGGAATAAAACCTTCGGGAACCGGACTGTACCGATCGCCGGCAGCCGCACTGCCTGAGGCCATACTGATCAGGCAGAACAGCCGGAAAAAACGAATCAAAAAAATTCGCTGCAGGGGCAACCGGGCTACTATGATCCGGCTCATCTCTTTGTCATGTATTTCAAATCCCACTCTTTTTCGCTGAACTTCTGATAAGTCGGGGCAGGATCCGGGTAGCCTCCCGCTTCGTTTTCGGAATGGATGATCTTCGATGAACCGTCTAGGACCGATTGAATGACGCGGGCATCATGAAAATCCCTCTCCCAGGGCCTGGCGCCGGCATTTTTAAGTACGGCGTCTTTTACTTGGCTCGCGGGAAGCAACCTGAGCCCGTCAAACCAGACCGGTTTGGAGGAGACGAGCTTTTCGGGGTCGCCGGCGTAGAGTTTGGCCTGATTGCCCTGTCTGTCGAGTGCGATGTTATCGTCCATGTATACCTCGCAGGGACCGTTGCCGATCGAAACCAACGGGATATCGCCGGAGTCGACGCCGTGCCGGAGGAAATTGCCGACAATCGATAACCGGCCGGTTTCGTGGGGATGCCCTTCCCATTCGCTGGCTACCAGGCCATAGTGTATGGCCCGTTTCCCCGGATTATAGATGTAGTTATTGGCCTGAATGCCGTGCGCCCCACCTTTGAAAAGGGCATTTCTTTCGACATTGCTTGCATAGAGGTTTCCTATGATCAGGATATTCGTGGCATTGTCGTGAATGAGTGTTCCTTTAGAATGTTCACCCTTTGCGTGCGTCGACTTGCTGAGGCATTCGGCGATGATGTTGTTGCTGATCGTGATGTTGTTCGAAGTGTTTTTCCGCCATTCTTCCACGTTGCTTCCGTCGAATCGCGGACCTGACGCCGAGCAGTTTTCATCCACGGCCCATGTGAATGTACAGTGATCGATGAGCACATTGCTTGCACCGGCTGTCGTGAGCCCGTCGGGTTCCCAACCGGTTTCGTGGCGTGATGCCCCGGGGCGTATGCGTATGTGCTGAAGTATGACATCATGTGTCTTGATTGTCATTCCGCCGTCGATAAGGGTTATTCCGGGGGAAGGGGCCGTCTGTCCCGCTATTGTTACAAAAGGCTCATTGATCACCAGCGACTTCCCTTTCAGGTCGATGACTCCGCCGACTTCGAAAACAATGATCCGTTTTCCTTTCGTTTTAACCGCTTCCGGAAAAGAGCCCTTTCCTTCTGCTTCAAGGGTAGTAACGCGTATGATTTTGCCCCCGCGGCCTCCCGGGGTAGCGGCCGCCCAGCCTTTTGCCCCTGGGAATGCAGCGTCCTGGGCATATACCGCCGGGCTGCTAAGAAAAAAGAGCAGCGCGATGATAATAGCGGCTTGCGCCGGAGCTTTCTTTTGCAACCGCCGGTCAGTGTTCGGAAAAGATTGTCGAATGTTCATAGTATCAGGTACTGTTTAGGGTTTTTGCTGCAGGCCCAGCTGGGCGGGATAGTAGTAGCCCGACGTGCCGTCGGCCACACTCATGCGGTACTGGCGATCCTGCATAAGGCATATTTTTTTGCTGGATGCCGGAATATTCGTACTGTATATCCGGAGCTCGCCGGGCAGGCTCACTACGATTTCTTCCCTCCAGTCACCGATGATGTCGGCCACCAGTACGATTTTCCCTTCCACTTGCCGGAGCGTATCGCCTTTGAATTTGAATATTTTCTGCTGGCTGCAGATTTCTTTCAGGTCGTCGGCGTCCCACCAGAGCGCTCTCGGGCTCAGGTTGCCTCCCATAATGTCTTTGCTGTCGGAAAGCCTCTCCCCTTTTGCATTATAAAGAAAAAATTCGAAACCACCCTTTGCCTCTCCTGCGTAACATTCTATACCCGGGTGATCCGCGTCGATATCACCGATCATGCCCTGCCCGTGTACATGGAATGTCTTTTCCGGATAGCCCCAGATGATCTCGCCGGTCTTGGCGTCTACCAGGCAAACCCCGTTTTTCGGAGAGCGGGACTCTATGCCATAAAATATCTCCAGTCCGGGCCGGGAAGGATCAATATCGGCGATATATCCTACATCGTTGTGCTTCAGCCCGGTATACCAGAGCGGCTTCCCGTCGTCGTCGAGGGCAAAAGTACCGGGAATTACCTCGTCTTTCCCATCGCCGTCAATATCAGCGGTAAGAATGCTGTGCTGGCCTTGTCCTTTGTATTTTTCGTATTCCCCTGTACTTTCAAAGTACCAGATCCTTTTCAGGTTTTTGTCAAGCGCTTCGGTTTTGATGACCGTATAAGTGCCCCTTTGCATAATCAATGAAGGGGATTTCCCATCCAGATAAGCCAGGTCAAGAAAGTTGCGACTCCAGTAGTTATAAGTTCCATGCCCGTCCCTGGAAAGCCAGTCGGTCTTTTTGATGATTTTCCCCGATGCCGGGTCGAGCTTGACAAGGTATTCTTTCCCCTCGACGACCCTGCCGTCTATTTCCCGGGGGTCGCCTTCCCCGGCCTTTGTATAGACTTCTGCTTTCCCGTCTCCATCAACGTCGTACACCAGGTAAGGTGCGTACCAGGTACCGGCTTCGATGGCCCATCCCATGTCGTATCGCCACAACTGCTTCCCTTTGCTGGTATATGCATCGAGCTTGTAGGTATCCTGGCTGCGCTTCCAGTATCCCGGCTCGTGATACGGATCAGTGTTGAAATTGGGGTGCTGGATAACAAAATCGTAGGCGCCGTCCCCATCCAGATCGGCAATGCCAACCGTCTTCACCATGACCTCGTCGTTCAGCCTGATGCTGTAATAGGGACGGTTGTCGCTGATGACATAGAGGTAAGCTTCTCCGGAGGTGTCACTTTCCTTCGAATTCCTGACGGACCTGATCCGGTACCGGTAAGCGCGGCCGGTTTGCACAGTCGTATCCACAAAGTTGGTGGAAGTAGTGACGGGCATACCGTTGACTTTAATGAAGTCGGTGACGCCTATTTCTTTTCGATACACATTAAAAGCTATATCTGCCGGGTCTTCCTTCAAAAGCCGCCACCCGATATAGGCTTCCGTACCGCTCAGCGTAGTAGCGACAACGCCCCTGTCGATTTTTTCAAGCTGCTGCGAAACCGTTTCCATAGGCCGCAACATGACCGTTGCGACCAGGAAAATATACATTCTTTTAAATCCCACGATAGGTAAACGTTAAGTTAAGAGTTAAAAAGGTGGCTTTACATCGACTCCGGAAGTGTCCGGGCTGTGATCGTGCCGCGCAGGATCTCGCCGTTATAAATCCGGAAAGAGTAGGGTGTATCTGCGCTGAGCCCATCTACGAGAACCGACCCGAGGGATACCTGTTCTTCCGTGAGTGGAAACTGCTTTATCACGTCCTGGCCCGACAATACGTCGATCCGGGTAACAGCTTTGCCAGGCTCCCAGCCCAGCTCGACGGAGGTGGCCGAGATACGGGCCGGGTCTGGCTGGTAAAAGAGATTTTCCAACCCGGTTACAAAAGTAATCATTTGATATTCAGAATCTTTTACGCCCTGCTCTTTGCTTACTGCCTTGATCCTGGCTGAATACCTGGATTGGCTCCGTAGATCTTCCAGCACAAAATTAGCCTGCTGTTCTACCGGAATGGATACCAAGTCCCGTTCGAACTGAAAACTGTCGCGGCTGACTTCCAGGAGATAGCTTGCGTTTTTGATCGGCACCCAGTTTAAAGATACCGTGACCACATTCACATTGCTCGTGAAGGATATCGGGCGAAAGAGCTGCGACGGCTGTATAAGTTCCGGATTTGGCTCTTTGAGGCAGGAAGCCAGCACAAAAGCCACCATACCTGCCAATAAGAAGATATTTTTATAAGATTTCATTTGTGAAAAATTTTAATTCGCTAACTACCAGGTGATGAGTCAAACGGCTGATGCTACCCATCTCTTCGTTTATCAGGGGATCTGGTCGTTTGTCAGCACACCGTTGCTGGCTGTAATGATGTTCAGGGCTATGGGCAGCAAATGGTTGTTTTTTGCCTGATCCAGTCCGTTGGCCACATTGTTGAGAGAATTGGTGATAAAGCTGTTGGCGCTGGACTCAGATGTAAGAGGAAGCCAGCTTGCGCGTGTGTAACCTGGTATGGCAGTCGATGGAAGCCTGTAGTCGGCGTTAAGGATTTCAATGGTTTCGTTGTCGTCCTTGTACTTCCAGAACAGGTAATCCGGCACCCAATGATAGTCTGGATGGTTGGTGATTATTTTGATCGTTTCTTCTTTCATCTTCTTGATTTTGTCATACAGAAGATTCCAGCGGACCAGGTCGTATTTCCTGATCATTTCTCCTCCGAATTCCCAGCCTCTTTCATCTACTATGGCATTGAAGAAACTTTCTTTGTCTGCGGCAGCGGTATTCACATAGCCGATCACTTTTTCATCCCAGTTTTCAGATGCAAATGCCCTCCTGCGCACGCTTGCGAGGGCTTCCTTTGCCGCATCTGTCGGGCCGTTGAGCTCGTTTTCCGATTCTGCGAACATCAGTACCACATCGGAATAGCGCATGATGGGCCAGTTGACACCAGTGGCTTGTACGGCTTTCAGATCGCCGCCCATGGAGGGACTGATCCACGACCGCCGCCATTTGCACGGCCGGAATCCGCTGATACCTATCAGACGTTGCTGGCCGAGGTAGGTCGCATTACCATAGTTATAGAGTTCGGAGTTGACATTTCGACGAAGATCTTTGGTATCGAAGGAATAGTAATAGGAGGGAGGGCTCTGGATTTCTGCGGCCGCACGCCCGTACTTAGGATCCTCGGGATTGGTGCTGAATGTCATGCCTATGCTTTGGGCTACACGGCCGCTGATCAGCTTGCCGAAGGCGATTTCAAACAGGACTTCTCCATACGCGAGATCCTGCGAGTAGGCGTGGATCCCCCTGAATATATTTTCATACCCGGGGTTGAGCCGGTGCTGGCCGCTCTCCATGATTTCCCGACATTCCTGGTTGGCTATGCGGTAATACTCCTGCCAGTTTCTTCCCCGGCGCGTTTCATGCGTTTTATTCCTGAGCGAATACCCGGCATAAGCCATGGCGATCCTGGCCCGTAGCGCTTTGACAAATCCCCTGTTGACCCGCTCGGCGGTGCCCATTCCCTTTAACCACGGAATATAGTCCTCGACGTCCTTCAGTTCCTGGACGAGATATTCGTAGATCTCGTCGCGATCGGTTTTAGGGACGTAGAAGTTATCGCCTGACTTGACCGGGCTGGTCACGAACGGCACGTCGCCCCAAAGCGAAACCAGTTCATAATAGCATTGTGCCCTCAGTGCAACAGCTTCGGCATAAAGCTGCCGGGCCTGCCGGGCATATTCTCCTTCCCAAATAGGACTTCCAGGGAGGTTGTCAATACAGATGTTAGCCCTTTCAATGGTCTGGTACAGGAGATTCCAGGGAGTGATCAGTTGGGAATTCCCTTCATTTGCATCGTAATGAGTAATTGACCTCCGTGCGCCGTCATTTGCAGCGAACTGCATTTCGATATCTGTATCGCATTTATAAAATAACCCCATAGTGTATTCATAAAGGCCATTTTCAGTCAGGTTGGCATAAATCCCGTAAACTGCCTTTTGAGCGAAATCGAGGTTATTGAACGACATTTCTTCAGTGAAAATCGAATTGGATTCAGATTTCAGGTAATCGTTACAGGAGGTTACCGGACCGAAAACCAGCAGGAGTAGGACGACAAATTTTTGATATTTTTTCATGATCCGTGTTTTAGAAAGTTAGGTTGAGTCCGACGTTATAAGAACGGCTTCGCGGGTAGGCGTTGTAATCGACGCCGGGAGTCAGCGCCGTCGAACGGATGGAATCGACTTCCGGATCGTAGCCGGTATATTTCGTCCAGATCCATAGGTTGAAGCCGCTGGCGTACACGCGCAGCTGACCTATGTTAAATTTTGACAGCAAAGCTTTCGGTAAGGAATAGCCAAGGGTTAGTGTATTGAGCCTCAGGAAAGAACCGTCTTCTATTACCCATGAGTGCAGAGGAGCAAGTGTCATAGAAGCAGACCAGTATTTGGCATTCTTGTTCATCTCGGCAAGTTCCGCAGGATCGTTCACGACAAGGCCTGTTTCCTTACTTATATTGGTGAAGCGGTTTTCGGAGTTCATATCGCCCAGCAGGTTTTTGTACAGTCGTCCGCCCCAGTAGTTGGAGAAATTGAGCTTGTTGGCGTTATAAATGTCATTTCCGTAAACCCAGTTGAAAAAGGCTGACAGGTCGAGATTTTTGTACTGTGCCGTAAGATTGAAACCTCCTGTATGTTTGGGATTGGCGTCCCCGATTACTACTTTATCGTTTGCAGCCTCTACGACACCGTCTCCGTTCTGGTCTACGAATTTAAGAGTGCCTGGCCTGAACCATTTGGAGTTCAGCAGTTGTCGATTATTGGCAACCCCTTCTTTTAGCGTATAATTGCCGTTTTCGTAGGTGAAATCGTCGAAGGAATACATCCTGTCGGGATGCGTTTCGTAGCCGTACATCAGGCCTACTCTTCCGCCTTCATCTATAAGATAATCGCCGGTCGGGCCATCGGCGCCTGCCCAACCTGTGGATTGCTCCCAGCGCTTGGTTTCTCCCAGCTTATCGATACGGTTCCGGTTAAAGCCGATGTTAAAGGTCGCCGAGAGGTTGAAATCCCGTTTTTCTATCAGGACTGTATTCAGTGACACCTCTAATCCGTGGTTCGAGGTTTGCCCGATATTCTGAAATTGGTTGGTATAGCCCGTGCTTGAGGGAACAGTAGCCGAGATAAGCAGGTCATGTGTTGT
>MEDT01000068.1 GCA_001724175.1 Cytophagaceae bacterium SCN 52-12
CGCTAAAAACTGAGACGGCCTCCCCGCGGGGAGGCCGTCTCAGTTTTACTTCAGCCCGAGCTCTTCGCCGATTGATCTGACTTTCTGCTTCAGCTCTTCGTAAACGCGATCGAAATCGCCGGTATCCTTCAACTCGGAGCGAACCCCGACATAGAATTTTATTTTAGGTTCTGTCCCCGACGGCCGGCAGGTAAACTTCGTGCCGTCTTCCGTAAAGAACTGGAGCACGTTCGAGGACTCGATCCCGAGCTTCCCGGAAGGGATTTCCGCTACCTCACCTGTTATGGCATTGGTGGTCTTCAGCGATTTATAATCATCGATACGGACTACCGGGGATCCTGCGAGCTTTTGGGGAGGCCGGGCCCTGAAATCGCTCATGAGCTGCTGGATTTCATCGGCCCCCGACTTGCCTTTTTTGGTAAGCGAGATCAGGCCCTCGTAGTAGAATCCAAAACGCCTATAAATCTCGAAAAGAAGATCAAAAAGGCTCAATCCTTTATCCTTCGCATACGCGGTCAGCTCCGCTATAAAGGCACAGGAAGCAATGGCGTCCTTATCGCGCACCGCATCTCCGATCAGGTACCCGTAGCTTTCTTCGCCGCCGCCTATGAATTTTTCGACGCCTTCCGTCTCGCGGATTACCTGCGCAATATATTTGAAGCCGGTCAGCGTGTTATAGCATTTGACCCCGTAAGCAGCCGCCATGGTATCGATGAGGTCGGTAGTCACGATGGTCTTGCAGACAAACTGGCTCCCGGTGAGCTTACCTGCCTCTTTCCATGCGTTCAGAAGGTAATAGATCAGCAGGCTGGCCGTCTGGTTGCCGTTCAGCAGCTGGATCTCGCCATGGTGGTTTCGGGCGGCGATCCCCACCCTGTCCGAATCCGGATCTGTTCCCATAACCAGGTCGGCGTCTATTTCCTTAGCTTTCCTGACGGCAAGATCCATGGCCTCCGATTCCTCCGGGTTAGGATAAACGACGGTCGGGAATTGCCCGTTGCCGTTGGGCTCGGCCTGTTCTTCTATCACGGTTACGTTTTCGAAGCCCATCCTCGCAAGCAGCTGAGGCACCAGGGTCACGCCTGTCCCGTGCAGCGGCGTATAGACGATCTTCAAATCCTTCTGTCTTCTGATCGCCTCCTTAGAAATAGAAAGGGACAATATCTGGTCAAGGTATTTTTCATCCACCTCTGCCCCTATCATATGAATAAGCGCAGGATTGCCCCCGAACCGGATGTCATCGACGGAGGAAATGGCATTTACTTCCCCGATAATATTTTTATCGTGCGGAGCCACTACCTGCGATCCGTCGGTCCAGTATGCCTTGTAGCCGTTATATTCCTTGGGATTGTGCGAAGCAGTGACCACCACACCGCTGTGGCAGCCGAGCAGCCGGATGGCGAAAGACAGCTCCGGCGTCGGTCTGAGCGCCTCGAAAAGATAAACGGTGATGCCGTTGGCGGAAAAAATATTGGCAATGATGCGGGCAAACTCATCTGACTTGATGCGGCTGTCGTGCGCCACCGCTACCTTAATGGATTCGCCTTCAAAATTCTTATTGAGATAATTGGCAAGCCCCTGCGTTGCAGCGCCCACCGTGTAGCGGTTCATGCGGTTAGATCCTATTCCTATGAGCCCGCGAAGCCCGCCAGTCCCGAATTCAAGGTCCTTATAAAACGAATCCGTCAGTTCTGTTATGCTGTTATCATCTATAAGCTTCCGGATGGAAGATTTGGTTTCCTGGTCATAGTTACCGGCTAGCCAGCTATCGATCTTCTGCTGAACGCCCGGTTCAAGTTGTTCTAACGACATGCAATAAGTCAGTTTAAAGGATGTAGTGATGTTAACTCCGCCAAATATAAAGATTCAGCTTTCCAAATTGCAATAAAATATCGAAAAGAGGCTACTGGCCGGTCAACACGCCTTTCTTGTCGCCTTCCAGCCTCGCTTTGGTCCTGGCCCTGCCGATCTGCAGTATAAGCTCTGCAACCAACCCTGTCCAGCCGGTCTGGTGCGAAGTTCCGCATCCTCTCCCGTTATCGCCATGAAAGTATTCGTAGAAAAGTACGTAATCCTTAAAATGGGGATCACTCTGCTCCTTTTCAGAATCTGCGTAGACGGCCCTCCGCCCGTTCTTGTCAGGCTTGAAAATATTGACCAGCCGTTTGGCAATCCCGAGCGCTACCTGGTCGATAGACGTCAGCCGGCCTGAATCGACGGGATATTCAACCTCGAAGTCATCTCCGTAGTAGGCATAGAACTTCACCAGGGAGTCTACGATGAGGAAATTCAGCGGGAACCAGATCGGACCCCTCCAGTTCGAGTTGCCCCCCATGATGTCGGTCAAAGCTTCCCCGGGCACGTAGTCCACCTGCATCATCTCGCCGTTAAGGGCAAATTTGTAAGGATGATCTTTATGGTACTTTGAAAGTGCGCGTATACCGAAATCGGACAAAAATTCGTCTTCATCGAGCATCCGTTTAAGGATCATTTTCATCCTGTGCCCCCGCAGGATGGAGAGCAGGTGATTTTCTCCCTTACCGGGTTCATACCACCGGGAAATCAACCGGGCCAGGTCCGGACGGTTAGAAACGATCCAATCCAGCCTCCGCTTGAATGCCGGCAGCTTTTCGAGGGTATTATGATCCAGGATCTCGACCGCAAAAAGCGGAATCAGCCCTACAATAGACCTTACTTTCAGAAGTATGCTCTGGCCGTTGGGGATATGGATCACATCGTAGTAAAACTGGTCGGCCTCGTCCCACAGGCTGATGCTGTGATCCCCTCCGACAGCTTCCATTGCACCGGCGATATGGAGAAAATGTTCGAAGAATTTCGAAGCCATATCCTGGTACACCGGCCGCTGCAGCGATATTTCCACCGAAATGCGGAGCATATTCAACGTGAACATGGCCATCCAGCCGGTAGCATCCGCCTGTTCCAGCTTACCGCCGAAAGGCAGAGGCATAGACCTGTCGAATACGCCGATGTTATCGAGCCCGAGAAATCCGCCGCTGAAAATATTATTGCCGGTATCGTCCTTCTGGTTTACCCACCACGTGAAATTCAGGAGAAGCTTATGGAAAATCTTCTCCAGGAAATTGATATCGCCTACCCCGTTATTCTGCTCCTTGTCTATCTCGTATACCTTGAGTGTCGCCCAGGCATGAACGGGGGGATTGACGTCGGAAAAATTCCACTCGTATGCCGGCATTTGCCCGTTGGGGTGCATATAATATTCCCTCAGCAGGATTTCAAGCTGCCTTTTGGCAAAATCCGAATCGAGCCGCGCCAGCGGGATCGTGTGAAAGGCCAGGTCCCAGGCGGCGAACCACGGATACTCCCATTTATCGGGCATCGAGATCAGGTTGGCTGCATACAGGTGCTTCCAGCCCGAGTTACGTCCCCATTTCCTGTGCTGCTCGGGCGCCGGCTTCCCGGGGTCGCCTTTCAGCCACTCATATACGTTGTAATAGTAGAACTGCTTGTTCCACAGCATACCGGCATAAGCCTGTCTTCCTATCGCCTTCAGCTCCTGGTGCTCAACCTCCTGCTGCAGCTCGTCATAAAATTCGTCTGCCTCCGTGATCCTCTTTTCAAAAACTTCCCCGAAATCCGCGAAAGGCTTCTCGTGGATCCGGTCGGCAAAACGGACTTTTATCGTGACGCTGCCGCCGCCTTCCACTACACGCGTAAAGCAGCCGGCAGCCTTCGTTCCGAATTTGTTCTTATTGACAGTTGCCGCTTTTTTCCCGCTGACAATATAATCGTTGATCCCGTCCTTTACATACTGCGAAGCATTCGGCGTATGGTACAGCCTTTCGTAGTTGGTTTCATTCTCGCAGAATAAGATCTCGTCCGCGTCCTCGAAATACATGTTATAGCGCCCGTGCCTGCGGTGGCTCACTTCAATCGTCTGCTTGGAAATGCTGGTCAGCATGGGTTTGTAGTCAAACTCCTTATAGCCCCACGACCAGGTATTCCGGAACCAGATAGTCGGCAAAACCGTTACAGGCGCTGCTTCGGCGCCCCGGTTGTGAACGGTTATCTTGAAAAGGAAATCTTCCTCATCCGCCTTGGCATACTCGATAAAGATGTCGAAATACTTGTCTTCATCGAAAACGCCCGTATCCAGCAATTCGTACTCGCCCTCGTTCTTTGTCAGCTTCGCACTCTCTGCCCTTAGCTTTTCATAGGGGAAAGGTCTCTGAGGATATTTATAGAGCATTTTCATGTAAGAATGAGTAGGCGTGCTGTCCAGGTAGTAGTACAGCTCCTTTACGTCTTCTCCATGGTTTGACTCGCGGTTCGTAAGCCCGAACAGCCGCTCCTTGAGCATCTGATCCTTATGATTCCAGAAAGCAAAAGCGATAGAGATATGCTGCTTATTGTCAGAGAACCCTCCTATACCTTCCTCTCCCCAGCGGTAAGCCCGCGATCTTGCGGCTTCGTATGTTACAGAGTTCCAGGCATCGCCGTTCCCGCTGTAATCTTCCCTCACCGTTCCCCATTGTCTTTCGGAAAGGTAGGGTCCCCACTTTTTCCAGCCCCTGTTGTCCTTTTGTTTGGATAATCTCGCCTTCTCTGCGTTTTTGATCATAGTAATTATTCAAGTTCGGTGTCAGAGATCCTGCCCGAATTCTCCGGGAACCGGCCTGGCCTCAAAATCGACATCCCCCGCATATCGCGCAGTGATCTCTCTGCACTTCCGTCGCGTATCCTCGATTAACGGATCAATACCCCGATCCAGCGCCCCGGTCACATCCTCCACAAAATCTTTAAAAAGGAGGGGAACGGGCAGCCGTACCAGCTTTTCATTATCTCTTTTCAAATAAACCTCCGCATGGACCTCTTCCCCTGCGCACTGCTGCGCGTACCATTTTTTTGCACGGGCATAAGCTTCATCCGTAGCATCGATCACCATCGACCTGACGGGCCGCTCAGCCTGTCTCTGCGCTTCCATGGCATCATCCAGGACTTTCAGCAGCGAATTCAGCCTGACGGTGTCCTTCGCCGTCCTTATTCTTACCCTGACCGACTGCCGGATAAGGTAGGTGAGGGACTGGGTAATGTTCAGCCCTATCTCGGCCATTTGCTTGAAAATGAGAGACGACGGCGACATGCCCGGCACGGTATTGGGATCGTGAAGCACTACCGTTCCACGCTGTGTCAGAAAACCGTCTATCCGTACGCAAACATCCATGCCCAGGCCGGCAGCCGCATTGGCGACCCGCTCCTGTATCTTCAGGTTGTTTTCGAGCGATGTGCTGACAGGAATGCGTTTCCTGGTCCCGCCCGGCTTATATTTTGAATTAAAATCGAAAACCTCATCCACTTTAATCACTTCAGTGGGCGGTAAGGCCACATGCGTTCCGTCTTCGAGCTGGATGCACCCGCAGGAAAATTCCTGTCCGCTGATGAATTCCTCGCACAGCACGACAGGCTCAAAATCAGCGCTGAGCAGTACCTGCGGGATGGAATTGTCATTAAAACGGCGATCGAGCTCCGCGACCAGCTCGCCGGGAGAATCGATCTTCGTCTCTTCTATGTAAAGGGGATACCCCACACCGCTTTCCAGGTCGGCCTGGGCCTCCGCCCATGTCATTTTATCCTGCCGGCCGGAAGAATCCCAGAACTGTTTTGAAACCGAGGCGGCAAAAAAGCATTGATCGACGCCCTTGCGGAAAGCCTCCGGGTCGTCGTCCTTTACGATTGCAACGCCTATGGACGACCCCTGGTGCGGCGCCTTGACCACAACAGGAAGCCCGAGGCCGGACTTCACGCTTTCAAAAACCGCAGCCCGGCTTTCTTCCCGCTGCCATTCGCTGAAAGTAACCAGGTCAGTCGCTTTTTCCTGGCCTGTCACCGTACCCAGCATCTTGTTCTGAAGGATCTTGTCGATCCCGATAGAGGATCCCAAAAGGCCGGGACCGCTGTAAGGTATCCGGTACCACTCGAGCAATCCCTGGATACCGCCGTCCTCGCAGTCGGGGCCGTGCATCGCCAGGAAAGCGAAATCAAAATGGTCGGAAAAGCGGGATGGCTCGAGAAGCGTTCCTATTTCCGGGGGTATATCCTGCTTTTCCAGCCCGGGAAAAGATTCGATATAAAGGCGGGAAGAAGGGGAAATACCGGCCCAGGGATAGAACGCCCTGATCTCGGGGGCGTACATATGCCCGTGCTTCAAAAGTATAAACCTGCCGAAACCGTCTACGAAGACCGGTACCGGCTGGAATAATTTTTTGCTGAGGTGCTCGAAAGCAGTCTTTCCGCCGGCGAAAGAAATTTCACGTTCTCTGGAAGGGCCTCCGAAAAAAATTCCGACACGTATCACAGGCTGCGATATTTTAGCTTGCAGATCAGGGATCAAAACCTATGCGGTTTCTATCTCCGATACAGCTTCAACCTTCACAACTTCGGGTACGGCCCTGCGAATAGATTCTTCAAGACCTGCCTTAAAGGTCATAGCGCTCATAGGGCACGACTGGCAGGATCCCAGAAGCTCGAGCCGGACTACCATATCGTCTGTCAGATCATGAAGCTTCACGTCGCCGCCATCTGCCAGCAGATAAGGCCTTACAGAGTCGAGCGCTTCCTCGATCCTTCTCAACAGGTCCTCTTTATTTTCAACACTCATTTTCGATCAAACTTTGTTTGTTACCCGGGTATCACCGCAATTTACAAATAAATCAAACCTGAATCTCGACTTGCTTCGTTTTTTGTAATGATGCATTCCGGATGGCAATTTGCCTGGCAAGCTCAAGCGCGGCGTCTTTAAAAGCCGCTCCCTGGACGGTATTTTCATCCATAACGGCCGGGCGCCCTTCGTCTCCTGCTTCCCGTATGCCCTGCACCAGCGGGATTTCTCCCAGGAAAGGCACATTGTATTGCTCCGCAAGCCGCCTTCCGCCGCCCTGGCCAAAGATATAATACTTGTTGTCCGGCAGCTCCTCAGGAGTGAAATAAGCCATATTCTCGACGACCCCCAGCACCGGCACGTTGATCTGCGGCTGCCTGAACATCGCCAGTCCCTTGGTAGCGTCTGCCAGGGCCACCTTCTGCGGAGTAGTAACAATGACCGCCCCGGTGACAGGCACCGTCTGCACCAGCGTGATATGGATATCGCTGGTTCCGGGCGGCAGATCGATCAGCAGGTAGTCCAGCTCTCCCCAATCGGTATCCCCGAAAAACTGCTTCAACGCCTGGCTGGCCATGGGGCCCCGCCAGACAACCGCGCTGTCGGCAGGCGTCATGAAACCTATGGAGATCAGCTTGATACCGTATTGCCGGATAGGGTTGATCAGGTTTTTACCGTTTACCTGCGAAATGGTCGGCTTCATATCCTCGGCCCCGAACATGACCGGGATAGAAGGGCCGGAAATATCGGCGTCGATGATCCCTACCTTAGCTCCAGACCTGTGCAGCGCCATCGCCAGGTTGGAGGTAACGGTCGATTTCCCGACCCCGCCTTTGCCGGAGGCAACGGCTATTACGTTTTTCACCCCGGGGATCAGCGCCCCGCCCGTGCGCGCGGTCGTCACATTGGCGGATAGATTGATGATCACCTGCAGGTCGGGTGACACCAGGTTATGAATAGCTTCCGTACATTCTCTCCTGATCAGCTCCTTCAGCGGACAGGCAGGAGTCGTTAAAACGACTGTAAATTTCACCTGCCCCACGCCTACTTCTATATCGCGGATCATATCGAGCGTTACGAGATCTTTTTTCAGATCAGGCTCCTGTACAGTGCTCAATGCCGCCAGTATCTTCTCCTTATTTACGGTAAACTCCCCCATTTTTATTGGTTAAATCTGTTTTTTTTGCTGTCAGCTATCGGCTTTCAGCTGTCAGCCCGTTTTCATCAACAGCCAATTTCTGATTTCTGATAGCTGACTGCTGATAAAACACCATCGTGCGCAATAGAGTTTACGGGTAATTGTTTTTTAGAATCAAACTAATTTCCTCTATTTCTTTTTCGACCATCAGCCTCGATTTGAGCCCCCTGAGCCTTTCCAGCGTCTGCGCCAGGTGCTTCCGGTATTCCGGGGAATACCCGTGCCGGGGCTTATGCCTCAGCATCTGGATGACCTGCTGCCATTCCTTGAACGTTTCGAGGGTATCGGCATCGAGATAGGCCTTCAGGAAAGTGCGGAAAATATGATCGGTAGCGACCGAGTCGGGATGTATCAGGTCAGGTTCGTAAAACCGGTAATCCCGCAGCTCATCCAGCATAATCTCGTAAGCAGGAAAATACGCCACATTTTCATGGCGCTCTTCGAGCTGGTGGCACAGAAGCCTCAGGATCGACTTGCTCACCATGTTGAGCTGGAGCGTGTCGCGGGTATGCCTTACAGGACTCACGGTCAGGATCACCCTGACGGCGGGATTCAGACGGGTAACATAACCGAGCAGTTCCTCCATTACGCCCGATAAAGCTTCCAGCGACATCAATTCCTTCCTGAACTCTTTCCCGGGAGTCTTGTGACAGTTGGTGACCAGCTCGTTCGTTTTCAGGTACCTGTATACAAAAGCGGTTCCGAAGGTGAGGACAAGCACGTCTGTATTCTGCAAAAGCTGCCTGGTCTGGTAGAGGCCTTTCCTGATCTTCCCGTCGAGATCGTCGACCGATACATCGGAATAAACCGACGAGTGAAAATCGTAGTGAAAAAACAGGTTGCCGTTCGCCCTGACATAGTGCCCCACATGCGGCAGCGTGTCGGAAAAGCACATCTTCACCAGCTTGGCAATGGAATACGGGTTGAATATAGTGCCGAAAAGATTAGGCAATACCCTGAACTTGCTCTCAAACAGCTGGTTCCCGACCACTTCGGCAAAGCACGACCCGATCGTCATCAGGCGGGTTTCATAGTTGATCTTCCAGGGGGACGGTGGTACCTGAACTTCGGTGCTTAATTTCATAGCTCATACTGCCCTACGGATTCCTTCTTCCCGGAGCGCTTAACGGATCTTTAATTTTTTCAATAAAAGAGTGAACCATTAAGGAGTTAAGCGGCCGCCGCTGCGGGAGGGGCTTAATATCCTTAATCCCTTAATGTTCTTTGTGCAAAATTACTTCGTAATCCACTTCCAAGCAAAGAACCGGTCAGGAAACCTGGTCGACCGAAGCGTGCATTTTCTCGTCATCCAGCTCTCCCTCCCACCGGCCGATAACGGCCGTCGCCAGGCAGTTGCCGATTACGTTCACCGATGTGCGGGCCATGTCCATCAGCTCGTCGATGCCCATGATGAGCAGAACAGGCCATTCCGGCAGGCCGAAATTGGCGACCGCGCCAAGGAGTATGACCATGGTAGCCCTGGGAATGCCGGCCACGCCTTTGCTGGTCAGCATCAGCAAAAAGACCATGGCCACCTGCTGCGATACCGGAAAATGATGGCCCGACGCCTGGGCTACGAAGATAGTTGCCAGCGCCAGGTAAAGCGTGGAGCCGTCGAGGTTAAAGCTATAGCCCGTAGGCATCACGAACGATACGATCTGCCGCGGCACGCCGAATTTCTCCATCTTTTCCATGGCCTTCGGCAAAGCGGATTCCGAGCTTGTCGTTGCGAAGGCTATGGAAACGGGCTCGGCTATATTTTTGGCGAATTTCAATATCGGGATCCTGCAATAAAGCGCGATCGGCACCAGCACCAGCCCCAGGAACGTGATCAGGGCCAGGTACAGGGTAACCAGCAGCATACCCAGGTTTTTCAGCACTTCGATTCCCATATGCCCTACAGTCTCGGCTATGGCGGCCCCGACCCCGATCGGAGCGAAAAGCATCACCAGCCCTGTGAATTTGAACATGACCTCTGCCAGCAGCTCCACCCCTTTTACAAACTTCATCTTCTTCTCGCCGGGCAGCAACGCCAGCGCTATCCCGAAAAGCACGCTGAATACCACGATCTGGAGTACCTGTCCTTCGTAAATAGATTTTGCGATGTTCTCCGGGAACGAATGCACGATCACGTCCTGCCAGGTCTGCTGCGCTACTTTGGGGAGATGCTCATGAAAAGCCTCAGGAGGCGCCAGCCCTGCTCCCGGCTCCATCCAGTTGGCAAAGATCAATCCTATTACCAGGGCAAATGTCGTTACGACCTCGAAATACAGCAGCGATTTCCAGCCCATCCGTCCTACCTGCTTCAGGTCCGAATGCCCGGCAATACCGGCCACCAGCGTCGCAAAAAGCAGGGGTGCAATGATCGTTTTGATCATCTGCAGAAAGATCTTCCTCAGGAACGACAGGTTGGTGGCCATTTCGGGGAAATCGTGCCCGATCCCGATGCCGACCACCATGGAGACCAGGATGGACGTGGTGAGGTTTCGCTTCAGCACGGCGTAGGTAACAAACCCGGCAATGGTAAGCCACCTCAGCACGAGCTGGACTATTTCAGGTATCGAAATGACCGTGTAATGGTCCAGCGCAGTTACGATCGAAGTTAGGGTAAGCAGTATCCAGGTAAGCGGTAAAATTTTGCTTTTCATGCATCATATTTTATTTGGAAAAAAGCGAGCCAGCTAGTAAACATAAGCAAATATCTTAAAAGGATACAGGTTGTTCCGGGAGTTCTCTTTCATAAACCGCTTAAAAACATATGAAAATAGCCGGGTTGGAATTAGCTTTGCCCCGGAATGAATTCCGGGGCAACAATATGTGCCGATCCTAACGGATCTATTCAAGATAAAGATTATGGATAAGTGCCGCAGGCACGACCCGTTTTGTAACGGCGGATTGAAATCCGCCGACCAGCGCGGAACAGAAGAAATCAAGTGCCGCAGGCACGACACACCTGGAACCAACCACCTATAGCCGGCATGAAGCCCTTTCTGGAGACGATCGAAATTGTAAAAGACTACAACCAACACCGGGCGCTCGACCATGTAAGCATTACCATTCCACAGGGCTCCATTTTCGGGCTTCTGGGGCCCAACGGGGCGGGGAAGACTTCACTGATCAGGATCATTAACCAGATCACCGCACCCGACAGCGGCAGGGTGATATTCGACGGGGCGCAGCTGAATGAGTCGCACATCCGCAGGATCGGCTATCTGCCCGAAGAAAGGGGTCTCTATAAAAAAATGAAGGTAGGCGACCAGCTTCTGTACCTGGCGCAGCTGAAAGGGCTCTCCGAAAGGGACGCGATGCAAAAGCTGAAAACCTGGTTTGAAAAATTTGATATCAAACCCTGGTGGACCAAGACCATATCCGATCTCTCCAAGGGTATGCAGCAAAAAATCCAGTTTGTCTCGACTGTCCTCCACGAGCCGGAGCTGATCATACTCGACGAGCCGTTTTCAGGGTTCGACCCTATTAATGCCAACCTGATCAGGAACGAGATCCTGGAGCTGAGGGACAAAGGCCATACCATCATTTTTTCGACTCACCGGATGGAATCGGTCGAGGAACTTTGCGACCATATAGCGCTCATCAACCGCTCGAAAAAAATACTCGACGGCCCGAAAGACAGGATCAAGGCAGATTTCAAATCCAATACCTACCGCGTGGAACACGAAGGGATGATGCCGGCGGAACACGATCTTTACAAAGTAGTGAGTACCTTTGCCGGCAAAGACGGCCTGAACGGCTCGGTGCTGTCGCTCAGCCGCCAGGTATCCGCCAACCAGCTTCTGAGCGCGCTCATCGAGCAGGTCGAAATACATTCCTTCGGTGAAAACCTGCCGACGATGCACGATATATTCGTAAAGGCAGTAGGAGAAATCCCCGAATCCTGACCGTCTTCCGGGAAATTTTTCTTTCACGGTATCACGCATATAAACTACTTGTCGTTATAGTAATTGTAAAAAGTATCATTGTAAGACCATCATGAGACCGTCCGGCATCCGAAATTTATTCACAGCTGCATTGACAATATCCATCCTTTCGCTGTCGCTTCTGAGCTGCAAGGATGAAGAGGAGCTGCGCCCCAAAACCATTTCCGATGTCATACAGCAGGACAGCCGGTTTACGATACTCCAGGCCGTTTTAAAGCAGGGCGGCATGTCGGATGCGCTGCGAACGGGCTCCTTTACGTTTTTTGCCCCCGACGACAACGCGTTCAGGAAAATGAGCATTACCGAACCCGGCCAGGCGAACGCCTTGACAAGGGATTCGCTGCGGTCGATCATACAATATCTGATACTGGAAGGGGTTCATCCTTCGTCGGAATTCGATGGAGGCAATAAAAAACAGGTTATGGCTTTTGATCATAACCACCTGCTGATCACCAAAGACGCGACCCGCTTTATGGTCAACATGGCAAATGTCACGGCGGCCGACCTGAAAGCGGACAACGGGCTTATTCACGTGCTCGATCATGTCCCTTCGAGCTCTCCCATGACGATATCCCAATGGATCGCCGCCAATCCGTCCTTCTCCTTCCTGGCTGCGATGGCCCGCAAAGCGGCCGGCGCCAATCCTGACCTGGCTGCGATGCTGCTTTCCGAAAATTCCGCATTTACTTTATTTGCACCGTCCAACGAGGCGTTTATCGCCTCCGGCTTTGCGACGATCGAAGATATCGAGACCGCGGAGCCCATCATACTGGCTTCCATTCTTTCCGCCCATATTTTACGAAATGCCTACTTTACCACCGAGTTCAAGACCGGCCAGGTAGGCTCGATCGGCAATCAGCAGCTTTTAATTGCCGTCAATGGCAAGATAACCGTTGCAGCAGAGCAGAATTCAGGGGATTTACCGACTATCACGCGCTCCGACATACTGACGAAAAACGGGGTTATCCACGTGCTCGACCGGGTGCTGATTCCTTAGGCTTGCTATCAGAAATCAGCTGTCAGAAATCGGAAATCAGCTACGCAATTCTTTTTCAGAGACTTCTCCTCCTATCGCGAAGGAGGGGCCCGGGAGGTGGTATTCAGCACAATATCTCCGGGGGGATGCTTGACCTTTCCGGATAAAATGACGAACTTTATCTTATCAGCATTTGTGAAGAAGATATGATATTGTTAACCCCGCAAAACAGGTGGCGCAGATGGTTAGGAATATGCTTCGGGGTGTTGCTTTTCGGGCTCTGGAGATACGCCCACCACGTAGAGTTCAGAATCAGCGACGACGAGATCAAGTCACTGATCACCGAGTATACAGACACCGCCCGTATTTTCCGCTACCAGATGGACGACAGGAATATCCGCTTTGCCGAGTTCGGGGCGGCGGATTCGCTGCCTGTCACGATCATGGTCCACGGCTCGCCCAGCTCCATGAACTTTTTCCGGTCTTTCTATACCGACTCGGTGCTGCTGTCCAAAACGATGCTCGTCGGGGTGGATCGCCCGGGCTATGGCTATTCCGATTTCGGAAAAGCGGTTACCTCTATCAACGAGCAGGCCCGGCTGCTGCAGCCCATAATTGATAAGTATGCCAAAGAAAAGCGTAGGGTTTACCTGGTAGCCTCGTCATACGGAGGATCCGTAGCCGCCCGGTTGGCCATGAAAAATCCCAATAAGGTACGCGGCCTGCTTTTTATCTCTTCATCGTTTGCTCCGGGCCAGGAATATACCTACCCGGTGATCAGCGATATGCTGGATTCGCAATGGTTCCGCTGGTTTTTCCCGAAGGTGCTCAGGGTGGCCAACGACGAAAAGCTGAGCCATGAATCCGCGCTGAAGGAGATCCAGGACGGCTGGCAGAATATCAAGGCGAGAGTGATCCTCATGCATGGAAGAGCCGACGGGCTGATCTATTATTCCAATGCGGAATATGCCAGAAGCAAGCTGAAAAACGCCCGGTTTCTCAAGCTCATCTCGCTCGACGGGCTGGGCCATAGCATACTGGACGACCGGCCGGACCTGGTGGCGGAGAATATATTGGAGTTAATCCGGTAGCCCCTTCGACTCCGCTCAGGGGTCGGGGCCTGAGCGGAGTCGAAGGCCCGAACACCTCACCCCTTACTATGATAAACCGCCAGTCCGCCGATCGGTTTCTGAACTATTTTTCCGAACGTCAGTCCTTTCTCTTCCAAAACGGCCCTCAACTCTTCCCGGAAATGCCAGGCAACGGAACCGGTAAATGAAACCGGATAACTCTGAGCCCCCGGGTGCTTTAAGACGTATTTGTCCAGGAAAACGCCAAACGACGTCCTCAGCAGATCCTGGATGAAAGGATGGCTTCTGTGCGCTCCCGCAAAACGCGTATAGCCGGCAAAATACCTGTTGGGAAAAGGCTGCTTATAAGCGCGGTTCAAAATTTCCATCCGGTTTACGCCGGGATATGCCGCCGCAAAATGCTCTTCCAGATCGCCCGGCAATTCCTTATGGAGATAAGCCACTACCAGTTGCCTGCCCAGGTGCCCGCCGCTGCCCTCATCGCCCATCCAGAAGCCCAGCGATCCTATATTCCCGACGATCTGGCTACCGTCGTAGAGACAATTGTTGGAACCCGTACCGAGAATACAGGCTATACCAGGCTGATGCTGACATAAGCTCCTGGCAGCTCCCAGCAGATCACTTTCCACTTCCACCCGCGCAGTGGGGAACCGGTCTTTCAGGCTTTTAGCGACGGGGCTCGCCGACTGCGCATCTGCACAACCGGCCCCGTAAAAATAAATAGCCGCCGGGCTGCCGCTTACCCTTGGAAATACTTCCTTTTCCATGAGTCCGGAGATGGTTTCCCTATCCTGGAAGAACGGGTTAATTCCCGGGGAATTCCACTCCGCCAGCACCATTCCGTCAGCTTTTGCAGACAGCCAGTCAGCTTTGGTGGAGCCGCTATCGGCTATTAAGATTGTATTCATCTGTATAAAAAGGTTTTAGCTCTTAGCTGTGAGGTTTTAGCTGATTGATGCCTCGACCGGCTTGTGTGCGGTCCCGCTCCGGCGTACCGGCCGCGCGACCGATAGCTGATTCCGATGGGATCGCCCAGATACCTGATTTCTGATCCCTAATGTAATCAACATTCTCCCGATTCCTATTCCTGTATACTGACATTCCTGCTCAAAAACGTTCAAAAGAGCGAATGTGGGATCAAGGGTGCGCTGCTAGGAAGTAGCTTTAAACTTGTGTACTTTAGCAGGAGCTATTATGAATAAAGCCTACTGATGGACTATCGTGCCTTAACTGATACGGAGCTTGCCATGCACCTGAGAAACGGTGATGCGGACGCTTTTCAGGAAATTTACTTCAGGCACTGGAAGAAGCTCCTCATGATCGCGAGAACTAAGCTCCCCCTTACCGACAACCCCGAAGACCTCATCCAGGATTTGTTCGTAACGCTCTGGGAGCAAAGAGACAAAATCGCTGTCGCTAACCCCGGCGCCTATCTCTACACTTCTCTCCGGAATGCAATTATCAACCGCTACCGGTCGCGGCTGCTCCATGAAAAATATGTTGTGCAAACTGCGGAAGCGCTTCTGTTCGAGCAGAATACCGAAGACGAGATCGCGCTTAACGACCTCATCACTTCCGTAGAGCGTCAGCTGGGCGATCTTCCCGAAAAGACACACCGCATCTTCAGGCTGAGCCGGCTTGAGTACAAGTCCGTCAAGGAAATTTCTTCCCTGATGAACATCCCTGAAAGAACGGTCGAGCACCATATTACCCTGGCTGTCAGGAAGCTCAGGCTGCTCTTAAAAGACTACCTGATCATGATCGCCGTCTTCTTCAATTTGTGAACTAAAAGATATCATGCTGTAATATTCCGATAAATTTTATCGTTTTCACCTCATACTATATAAACTTTCCAATAACTTATAAAATCTTTTGCGGCGAAGCCCGGGTTGTTTGTCTATTAAACCGAACAGCCGAAAAAGTATGAGCCGAAAAGAATTTAGCTTCCTTCTGAAACAATACCTGGCCGGGGAATGCACGGAAGAGGAAAAAAAGTTTGTAGAGCATTGGTTCGGGATCATCCGGAATGAAGAGCGGGAAAGCCTGGATCTCTCCGATCTTGAAGAGCTCGAGCCGCTGATGTGGGAAAAAATAAAATCGCGGACCGGCGCCGTCGCGACGCCTCCCCTTAAAAAGGCACGGGTATTCGTATGGCGGTGGGCGGCAGGAGTCGCGGCGGCCGCCCTGGTTGTGCTCGCGGGCCTGACCATCTTCAAGCCCGGAGAAAAAGAACGTGTATCGCAGTACGCCGACATCCCCGGGAAAACAGCAGGCTGGATTACGAAACATAACCGGTCAGACAGACCTGAGCATGTAAGGCTGGCCGACGGCAGCACGGCTGTTCTCGACCCCGGCAGCACCCTGCTGTTCCCGGAAGCATTCAGCGGATCGGAAAGGCAGGTGGTGCTCACGGGGGATGCTTTCTTTGAAGTAAGCCGTATGCCCGAAAAGCCGTTTTTCGTTTATACTGGTAATCTTGTGACCAAAGTGCTGGGAACAAGCTTTCATATAAAGGCCGGTTCCGAAAAAGGGGTATCCGTCGAGGTCGTTACCGGCCGGGTTGCCGTCTTTGAGCGTGCTTCCGGCCCCGACCGGGAGCCGTCGGCAAAGACAGAAGAAGTCATACTCCTGCCCAATCAGAAGGTCGTTTACTTCGAGGACCGGCACGAGCTTGTAACCGGCCTGGTAGACAAGCCTAAAATGCTCTCCAGGCCGGAGCAGGAAACCGCTTCACCCTCTTTTATATTCGAGGAAGTGCCCATGCACACCGTTCTGAGCCGGCTTGAGCAGGCTTACGGCATTTCCATCGAGCTCGAAAACAGCCTTCAGAATAATTGCCCTCTTACAGCCGACCTTTCGGATCTGGCGCTCTTCGAACAGCTTGAGATGATCTGTGCAGCGACCAAATCCAGGTATGCCGTACTGGGGACCTCCATCGTGATCAGCGGTGAGGGATGCTCAAACCTAAACTAATACTAAAAAGCCTATGTAGATTCCATTTCAAAAAAAAAGCTGATCGTGTTGGTACCACGATCAGCCGTCAGTTTTCCCATCCGGTTGCACACCACTTCATCATAAAGCATTGGTACTGCCGATGAAGGAGGGAATTATTTTGTAAAACATCCATTTCACAAAACTTTCAAAGATATGAAGAAAAACCATCCGGTTGACGGCTGCCCGTGCGGCTATCCCCCCACCGGCTTTTTAGAACGGCTCATGAGAATTTCCTTGTTCCAGCTATTTCTGACAATCGCTTTTACCGGGTTTTCCTATGGCTTCGACAGCAAAGCCCAGGAGCTCCTTCAGAAAGCTGTTTCCATCCAGGCCGACAAAGCCCAGCTCCGGCAGGTCATCCACATGATCGAAAAGCAGGCTTCCGTAAAATTCATTTACAGCTCGGCACATATCCGCGCAGGCCGCCAGGTAAATCTCCAGGTCACCAATATGAAGCTCTCTGAAGTCCTGGACCGCCTGCTCACCCCGCTCGACCTCGATTACAGGATTATTAACGGCCGGATCGTGCTCGACAATGCTGCTCCGCTGCCGGGCGCCGGCCAGGATGACACCGGCTGGCAGATGCAGGCGCCGCCGGATATCAGCGTAACCGGGAAGGTCATAGATGAAAAGGGAGAAGGGTTGCCCGGCGTCAATATTCTTATCAAGGGAACCCGGCAGGGAACAGTAACAGATGCCGGAGGAACCTTCACCCTGCGCGTTCCGGATGAAAAAGCGGTCCTGGTATTTTCTTTTGTGGGGTATATAAGCCAGGAAGTGACGGTAGGAAGCCAGACTTCCATCAATATTTTACTGGAAGTAGATGACAAGTCTTTGGAAGAAGTAGTGGTTGTGGGCTATGGAACCGTCAAAAAAAGTGATCTGACCGGGGCGGTAACGAGAGTTGGTGAAAAAGAGATTAAAGCGACACCCGTTATAGCGCTCGACAGGGCGCTCCAGGGCCGGGCTGCTGGCGTGATGGCTACCACCAGCTCCGGATCTCCCGGTGCATCGACGACGATCAGGATCAGGGGGACAGGATCGGTAAATGCCGGGAACGATCCGCTGTATGTCATTGACGGATTTCCGACAGGTAATCTCAATACCATTAATCCCAATGATATCGAATCTATCGAAATACTGAAGGACGCGTCAGCGACAGCCATCTACGGATCAAGGGGGTCCAACGGCGTAGTAATTGTGACGACCAAACGAGGAAAAGAAGGGCAATCCAATATCAGTTTCGAAAGCTACTACGGAGTTCAGAAGGTAAGGCGGAAAATCCCGCTGCTGAATGCGCGGGAATATGCCGAATTCTTTAACGAAGCCAGGGTAAACGCCGGCAGTTCCCCTTATTTTGACGGATCGGCGCCGGACAGGCCCTTGCCTGAAGCCCTTGGAGAAGGAACTGACTGGCAGGATGAGGTACTGAGGACCGCGCCTATTCAAAACTATCAGCTGACCTTCACAGGCGGAGAGTCAAAGACCAGGTATTCGATCTCGGGCAACTATTTTCACCAGGACGGCATTGTCCTCAACTCCTTTTTCAAAAGATATTCTGTAAGGGCGAACCTTGACCGTGAAGTAAAAAGCTGGCTGAAAATCGGCCTGTCTTCGCAGGCTGCTCACTCCCGTTCCAACAGCTCTTTTACGCCCGCTCAGGGCGGCCTGGGAGGGGGTGTGATCAACGCTGCGCTTAATTTTGCGCCCGTATTCCCGATTTATGCGCAAAACGGGAACTACTACAGGGATTTCAGCTCCCTTAACGGCAACCTGGTCGACAACCCCGTCGGGCTGGCTAATGAACGCACCGAGCAGTATAATACGATACGCCTGCTGAACAATTTTTTTGCCGAACTCCGGCTCTGGAAGGGGCTGGTCTTCCGCACGAGCTGGGGAGCGGATCTTTTCCACAGCAAAACCAACCAGTATTCCACGCGCCAGATAGAGCTCGGGGCAGGCTCAAACGGCGTTGCATCCGTGGGAGCAAGCCAGAATATCAACTGGCTTAACGAAAACACACTTACCTACCAGGAGTCGTTTTTCGACAAGCTGAATTTAACGGCGCTGCTAGGCTATACCACGCAATCGTATTATAACGAAAATGTCACCGCCAATGCGGCAAACTTTAACAATGATTTTGCGCTCTACCATGCGCTGGGGACGGGGGCCACTTTGCGCACACCCTCATCCGGGGCAGGCCAGTGGGCGCTGATCTCCTACCTTTCACGCCTCAACGTGGGGTGGGACGACAAATACCTGCTGACGCTTACGGCAAGGACAGACGGCTCGTCGAGATTCGGGCCTAACCGGAAATACGGCTTTTTCCCATCAGGAGCTTTTGCCTGGAGAATGATCAATGAAAACTTCATGAAGTCGCAGTCTTTGTTTTCGGACTTCAAAACCAGGATAAGCTACGGTATTACCGGGAATCAAAGTATAGGGGACTACGCCTATCTTTCCAACATGGCTACAAGCACAGCGGTGCTGGGGGGAGCGAATCCTTCGTTACAGACCGGCGCCATGCCCGGCGGGATCAGCAACCTCGATCTCAGCTGGGAGAAAAACATACAGTTTGATGCAGGCCTGGATTTTTCTCTTTTTGCCGACAGGCTGCAGGTCACGGCCGACTATTATATCAAGACGACCTCCGATCTTCTGTTCCAGGTAAATGTTCCGCAAACGACCGGGTACAGCAGCAGCCTCCGGAATATAGGAAAGATCGAGAACCGGGGCTGGGAATTTGCCGTCCGGTCATTTAATGTCAATAAAGGCGGGTTCCGGTGGAATACCGAGTTTAACATCGCCTTTAACAGGAACAAGGTCATCAGGCTCGACGGCAGGCCGGAGTTCCTTTCCGGCAGCGGAATAGGGCACCTGCAGATTTCGAACACGGTTCTGATGCGCATAGGCGAGCCGCTCGGTAATTTCTACGGACGCATTATGGACGGTATATTCCAGAACGCGCAGGAGGTAAGCGAATCGGCGCAGCCCAATGCCAAACCCGGTGATATCCGCTATCGGGATGTTAACCAGGACGGCGCGATCAATGACAGCGATCGTGCGATCATCGGGAACGGCTATCCGAAATTCTTCGGAGGGATCGATAATACTTTTACCTATAAAGGCTTCGATCTCAACATCTTCTTCCAGGGAAGCAACGGCAACGACATCCTTAACTACGGCAGGTTTGACGCCTATAGCCTAAATGGCAACGGCAACCAGGCGAAGGAAGTGCTCCGGCGGTGGACACCCGATAATCCAAGCAATACCCTACCGCGTGCCAACGCCGCCGGAGGCAGGATCCTCTCCTCTTTTCATATAGAGGACGGTTCCTATCTCAGGATGAAAAACCTTTCTCTCGGGTATACCTTCCCTTCGTCGCTCCTGAGCCGGATAGCGGTGAAAAACCTGAGGATTTACGCATCCGGACAAAACCTGCTGACCTTTACAGGCTACAAGGGATATGATCCCGAAGTAAGCCGCTTCGAGGACAGCTCTATCAGCCAGGGGATGGATTTCAGCGGTTATCCCACCAGTAAAACCATTTTGTTTGGACTAAACTTCGATTTTTAAAAGGCATCTGCTATGAAACGCATCCATATTTTATTTCTTTTCTGCGCTAACCTGATCGTTTCCTGTATGCCCGATCTGGACTTATCGCCCCTCGGGTCCCAATCCGTTACCACCTACTACAAAACTGCGGCGGATGCCAATGCCGCAGTAATATCGCTGTATGGTCAGCTCAGGGCCATTTACCGTGACGAGGTTATCGTAACACCCAATATAGTGTCGGCCGACGACGGGATCCCTTTTCCGACAGGCAACGCAAACCGGATCGCCATCTGGAACTACAATATCACCACCGAGAATACCTTTGTAGGCCAGATATGGAGCAATGCTTACACCGCTATACAGCGTTCCAATATCGTGATCAGCCGGGTGCCCGGTACGGCCGCTGACGAAAACATCAAACGGGCATATCTTGGGGAAGCCTACTTTCTGAGAGCATTACACTACTTTAACCTCGTCAGATTTTTTGGAGGGGTCCCGGTCGTAACCGGCGAGACGACCTCTCTCGATGATATAGAAGTGGCGCGAGCCGGCGTCGATGAGGTATACGACCTGATTGAAGCCGATCTCTTGGAAGCCGTCAATTCGCTTCCGGCAGGCTATACCGGGCAAAATGTAGGCCGTGCCACAAAAGGAGCGGCCGCAGGATTGCTGGCGAAGGTGTACCTGACGCGCGCAGGCAATGATCCCGGCTCCGCCTATTGGAAGAAAGCTGCCGACCGGGCCAAAGAAGTGATCGATTCCGGTCTTTACGGGCTTTGGGATGATTACAGCGATGTTTTTGCCCTGGAAAATCGCGGGGGGAAAGAGTCTCTTTTCGAGATCATGTACCTGACCGACGTGGCCGGCAACAACTTCTCCACAGGCTATGCCCCGAGAGGCTCGCCTATTGTCCCCGGCTCCGGGAGCGGTATTCTGAGACCAAGTAAAGATCTGTTTGAGCTTTATACAGCCGGCGACAAAAGGAAACCGGCGACTTTCCTGACTGAATATGTACATCCTGTCACAGGACAGACCGTAACGTTGTCGATCGATGACCCGGACCCGGCAAGAGCGATTTCTTTCTGGAAGCTCGCCGATCAGACCAGCGTTACGTCCGGCGGCGCCGGCAAAAGCTTTCCGTTCCTTCGCTATTCAGACATCCTGCTGATATACGCTGAAGCTGTCAACCGTTCTGATAACGGGCCCTCCCAGGCCGCTTACAATGCGCTCAACCAGGTAAGACAGAGAGCCGGCCTGGCGCCGCTTTCGGGTTTGACCGTTGAGGAATTCAATGAGGCGGTACTGACGGAAAGAAGGCTGGAGCTCTGCTTTGAAGGACACCGCTGGTTTGACCTTGTACGGACGGGACGGCTTGTAAATGCAGTAAAGACCGAAAACAGCTTTTCACGAAATGCGGTTATCGAGCCTTTTCACGTGCTCTTTCCCATACCTCAGAGGGAGATGGATGCCAATGCTCAGTTGAGCCAAAACCAAGGGTACTAATTGTTTTACTTATGATGTTTTCGCTTCGTTTTCTCAGTTTAGCCGCCATTTTTATGACGGCAACCGCACTTTCCGGTTTTTTGTTTACCGCGCCTTCCAAAACGTACGACATCGTTGTCTATGGCGGGTCGTCGGGCGGTTTTACCGCTGCTATCCAGGCGGCCGCTTCAGGAAAAAAAGTAGCGCTTTTAGAGCCGTCGCTTCATGTGGGAGGCATGAACGTAGAAGGACTGGGCGGTACGGATATAGACAATCACCGGGAATTTCAGAATAGTCCCGCAGTAGGCGGGCTGGCGCTGGAGTTTTACCGCCGTATCGCCAGGGCTTATCACCGGGAGAAAGAATTTGAGGATATGCTTAAGCACCGGAAGAAGGAGCCGGCCCTATGGCGTTTTGAACCGGGCGTTGCTGAAAAAGTGATCAATGACTGGCTGAAGGAATACGCTATCGATGTAGCTACCGGCGCTGTCTTGAAAGAAGGGAAGAAAGGTGTAAAAAAGAAGGGCAACCGGATTGTTTCCATCACTACGGCCAGAGGCGTTTTCGGGGGCAAGGTGTTTATTGACGCTACTATCGAAGGCGATCTGCTTGCCGCTGCGGGAGTTTCCTTTGCCATTGGCAGGGAGGCTAACACGGTTTATAATGAAACCAAAAATGGGATCAGGGAGCATACAACCCATAACCAGCTGGCAGTGAAAGTAGATCCTTATAAGGTACCCGGCGACCCTTCGGGCGGTGTGATCTTCGGAGTCTCTGAGGAGCCTTTGGGCCAGCCCGGCTCAGGCGATCACCGTCTGCAGGCTTACTGTTTCAGGGTATGCCTGACCGACAACCCGGAAAATAGGCTCCCTTTGCCTAAGCCCGCAGGCTATAACAGAAGCCGCTACGAACTGGTGGAAAGGTACCTGAAAGCGGGGGGAAAGCTCTACCGGCCCGGCGCTTCCCTTCCGAACCGGAAGACCGATTTCAACGGGGGACGCGATGTGTCGCATAATCTGAACGGTATGAACTACGAATATCCCGGGGGAAGCTACAAAAAGCGTAAGGAGATCGTCGATTTTCACCGCGATCATACCCAGGGGCTTTTTTATTTCCTGGCCAATGACCCGGAAATAGGGCGGCTTGACCCGGACCTGCAAAAGGCCTGGTCGCAGTGGGGACTTGCAAAGGATGAATTTACCGACAACGGCGGCTGGCCCCGGATTTTTTATGTGCGGGATGCCCGCCGCATGGTATCGGATTATGTCATAACAGAGCATCATGTTAAAAAGGATCACCCTGTTCCCGTGGAAGACCCTGTCGGAATGGCTTACTGGCCTCCGGATGTGCACAATGTCCGGACCATGATCAGGGACGGGTATGTGTACAATGAAGGATTTGTATTCGGCGGGAACGACTGGATCCCTTTTGGCGTGTCGTACCGGGCGCTGGTACCCAAGGCTTCGGAATGTACCAATCTTTTAACCCCGACCTGCCCTTCGTCCAGCCATATTGCTTACGGAGCGATCAGGATCGAATTTACCTTTATGGCATTGGGACAAGCCTGCGGGCTCGCGGCGGTCATGGCTGTCGATAACAGCCTGCCGGTACAGAAAGTGAATTACGAAAAGCTGAAAGAACGGCTTCTTGCAGACGGACAGGTGCTGGCGCTACGGGAATGACGACTTAAAATACCCGGATTTACCTGGCAGGTGAGACAATCCCGGTAATTTCCTGGTGTTGACGGCTTTTATACTACATGCGCAAAAAAATATTCCTACTGCCTGCAGCTGCTGCTCTTGTACTGGCCTTGCAATCGCCGGCCCCTGACAAAAACTGGCCCGAATACCAGGGAGACGGCGCCCGGAGCCACTATTCGGCTCTCGACCAGATCCATACCGAAAACGTATCCGGGCTCAGGCCGGCCTGGGTCTACGAATCGGGAGGGGTCGATACTGCGCGGAACCGCAGCCAGATGCAATGCAATCCCGTTATTATCGACGGCGTGCTGTACGGGGTATCTGCCGATATACAAGCCTTTGCTTTAGACGCCGCCTCGGGGAAAGAGATCTGGAAAACCAGTCTTGAAGACAACGGCGGAACCATCAGCCGCGGTGTTTCCTACTGGACGGACGGACGGGAAAGCCGGGTTTTCTTCGGTGCGGGAAAATGGCTGCATGCGCTCGATGCGGCCACCGGCAAACTAATCCCCACTTTTGGCGATAAGGGCCGCATTGATCTGAAGACCGGCATCGAAAGGCCGGGGTCGGATAACTACGTATCTTCCAACACGCCTAATACCATTTACAAGGATCTTATTATCGTAAGCGCCAGGGTCAATGAGAACGAAACAGCGCTTCTGGGCGATATCCGCGCCTACGATACCCGCTCAGGGAAGCTTGTCTGGACTTTTAAAACCATTCCCGACAGCAGCGATCCGGAAGCCTATAAAACCTGGGCTCCGGAAGCTCCACGCCAACGCCTGGGCGGCGCAAACGCCTGGATGGGGATGGCCATCGACAGGGAGCTCGGTATCGTCTATGCGCCTACCGGATCGGCCGCCTACGACTTCTGGGGCGGCAACCGCGCCGGCGATAACCTCTATGCCAACTGCCTGCTCGCCCTCGACGCCGCTACAGGGAAAAAACGCTGGCATTACCAGCTGGTAAGACACGATATCTGGGATCGTGACCCTCCGACCACTCCCAACCTCGTGACCATTACCCGGAACGGGAAAAAGGTCAAAGCGGTGGCCATAGTCACCAAGCAGGGCCATACTTTTGTCTTCGACCGCGTAACGGGCGAGCCGGTCTTCCCGATCGACGAAGTGGCTTTTCCGCAGGACGGAGTAGAAGGCGAAAAACCGGCCGTCACGCAGCCCGTTCCAAGGCTTCCGCTGCCGTTTACGCGGCAGGGGTTTACCGCGAAAGACTTCAGTCCTTTTGTCGAGGACCGGGATTCGCTGGAAAACCTGCTGAAAAATGCACGTACAGGCAGCCCTTACATTCCCATTACCGAAAAAATGACGGTGTTTTTCCCGGGTACGGACGGCGGAGCCCAATGGGGCGGAGCAGCCGCCGATCCGGATGGTATACTCTATGTGCCGGCGAAAGAATTACCCGTCTATACCTCGCTCATTCCGTCCGAAAGCCCTGCTCCGCAAGGTTCGGGCGGAGAAAAGCTCTACGGTATGTATTGCGCGCCCTGCCATGGAGCCGATATGAAGGGGAATCATGACGGTTCCTATCCTTCCGTTCTTTCATTACAAAAGAAAATGACTCCGGCACAGCTGGAGCAGCTGCTCAAAACGGGACGGGGGATGATGCCTTCTTTCTCCCATATCTCACAGCAGGAACAAAAAGCGATTTCCGATTTTCTTTTCCGGAAAGCATCCCATGAAAAAGTAACAGTATCACAAAAAAAGATCATTCCTTTCCAGCACACAGGGTATAACCGGTGGTACCACAAAGGCTACCCTGTCAGCATGCCTCCCTGGGGTACGCTCACTGCCATCGATCTGAATACCGGCGGCCATAAATGGCAGGTCCCGCTGGGCGAATACCCGGAGCTTACCGGAAAAGGGATCCCGCCCACCGGCACCGACAACTACGGCGGACCGGTAGCGACAGCAGGAAACGTGATTTTCATTGCGGCCACCCGCGACGAGAAAATAAGGGCTTTCGACCGGCGCACCGGCAACAAGCTCTGGGAACATGCGCTGCCCGCTGCCGGGTATGCTACGCCGAGCACCTACATGGTAAACGGGCGGCAGTACGTGGTGATCGCCTGCGGCGGCGGCAAGCTCACTACGAAGTCGGGAAGCAAATACGTGGCGTTTTCGCTTCCGGAATGACAGTCCGGCAGGGACGATATTTGCATAACCGACGGTGTAACCGGCGGCGGTGACATAATACCAGCCGTGGCATGCACAGCGTTCCAGGCTGTCCGGATCACGTCCCGCAGGGACAGCACATACGGCTCATCAGGACAGATGTCGCCGCTAGCGCGGCTCTGCCCACTGCACAGGGACTGTTCAGCCGCAGATTCCGCTGCGCTGCATCTGCGGTTATGCAAAAGTATGTCCCTTGCAGGGACAAGCCGCTCCTGCAAAACTCACAACACTGGTGAGTCCCTTGGGTGTTACTATAAGACATTTCCGGATGGAATGAAGGTAGAATTGAGATATCATTATGGTGGGAACTCTACAATGATAATTTAAGACTAGAGATGCCCGATCGTGATGGAAATTGTCCGCATGGCCATATCGAGGAGATCGGCTATCCTTTTTCTGAAATAATTATTAGTCCGTAGGCCTAAGAGCATATAGATTCCCGATTTGGAAAAAACTTTGCGAGGCGATACTTCAGTTATTTTAAAGGATTTAGAAAGAGTGCAAATCCATAACCGATCATCTATCATGGCGCTGCAGCCAGTTTCGAGTTCGAGTGAATTAATTATCTACCTGCTATCTTCCTAAAGAGGAGTAAATTATAATTTCATGGAAAGATTAAATCTTATTTTACTATTTAGTTGGTTATTTACCATAGTTGTTAGCTGTAAGAAAAGCGATTTTATCCCTATAGAGATTCGCTGTAATCTCGAAGCTTCAGAGATCAAAAATTTAAAAAATAAAACTGGGACATTAGCGTATTATGAAGTCAATCATGCCGATAGTACATATATGACCGGGTATTTTATTTTGAATCATAACGTCTCAGAAGCAGGTTATTTACCAATTAAGATATGCAATTTCCCCAAGAGCGAATTTCCAGATCTTAAACATGGTGATCAACTACCAATTAGTTTCGAAGGCCGAATTGTTGTGCTACCAGAAAATACAGATGCGCTAAATACTGATATTGAGCTTTCTGCTATCAAAATGACAAAGTAAGAGTTAGTTTGTTTTAGAATAAAAACTGCCCCAGGAATGCTGATTGGCTTACTATATTGACCGAAAAAACGTTTTGTTAGGGACTTTGACCGGCGGGTTGTTTCGCCTATATGCAAGATATCTTTCAACATCAGCCTTACCTCTAGCTGTTACGCCAGGTGCAGATAAGGCTTTTTCATACCCTTCTGTAGTAGCTACCCCCAACTTCTGAGCAAGTTTTCTGATTTGCTCAAAATGTGTAGAATTGCTGGTTTCAATAGTTAGTATATGTGTCATGGACCTTTCCTTTTTCTACTGTCTATATTAGTACTAATATAATATTTTTCCGTTATATCTTGTTCCGGAACTTCCCCTCTTCGCGCCGGATCATTAATTTTGCCCTATTAAAGGCAAAATACCTTTCAGGCAATACATGAAGCTGCTCGATGTACAACTGGCTCCGGAAATAGCGCTGGACCAGGAAAAATTTGAAGAATTCGTCAGGAGGAAATTCTCCGTCAGACCCGGGGACAGCTATACGATCCGTAAAACGAGACAATCTATCGATGCCCGGTCGAGGCAGGTGAAAGTATCGGTAAAGGCAGAAGTGTATATTAATGAAACTCCGCCCGCGCTTCTGACTACGGATCAGAAGTACAAAGATGTCTCCGGGGCCAGGCCTGTCATTATCGTCGGCGCCGGGCCTGCCGGGCTGTTTGCCGCACTAAGGCTGATCGAGCACGGGCTGAAGCCGGTAGTGCTCGAACGGGGAAAGGATGTGAGGTCGCGCCGGCGGGATCTGGCCGCGATCAATAAAGAGCATACCGTCAATCCCGATTCCAACTATTGCTTCGGCGAGGGCGGGGCCGGTACCTATTCTGACGGCAAGCTTTATACACGCTCCAACAAGCGCGGCGACATCAGCCGTATCCTGGAAATCCTGGTCAGGCACGGCGCGACAGAACAAATCCTGGTAGATACCCACCCTCATATCGGCACCAATAAGCTCCCGGTCATCATACAGGCGATAAGGGAAACTATTATAAAGGCCGGAGGCGAGGTCCATTTCGACACGCGGGTAGAAGAATTCCTTATCAGCGGCAGCCGGCTGAACGGGGTAGCCACTGCCGACGGACGGGAATTCAGCGGGGTTGCCGTGATACTGGCTACGGGCCATTCTGCCAGGGATATTTTTGAAAAGCTTCACCGGCAGCATATCCTGATCGAAAGCAAGCCCTTTGCAATGGGGATCAGGATAGAGCACCCGCAGACGCTGATCGACCGTATCCAGTACCATTGCCAGGCTGACCGCGGCCCCTATCTGCCGGCTGCTGCGTATAGCCTGGTGACGCAGACCATGACCGGGAACATCCAAAGGGGCGTATTTTCTTTCTGCATGTGCCCGGGCGGATTCATCGTTCCGGCGGCCACTGCCCCGGGCGAAGTGGTGGTCAACGGCATGTCTCCTTCAAGACGTGACTCAGAATTCGCAAATTCCGGCCTCGTGGTAGCCGTCACCGAGGAAGACGTAAAACCCTACGTGAAAGACTACGGTGCTCTCGCGGGTGTGGAGCTTCAGCGAAGGATCGAGCAAAAAGCATGCAGCGTGGCCGGCGGGACGCAGACAGCGCCGGCGCAGCGGGCGCTCGATTTTGTACGCGGGAAAACGTCCGGGAATCTTCAGGAAACCTCCTACCAGCCTGGTCTGACGCCGGTTCCGCTCGACGAGTTTCTCCCGGATTGGATGACAGAGTCGCTACGGGCAGGCCTGGAAGATTTCGGCCGGAAAATGAAAGGCTACCTGGCCAATGACGCGGTCCTTGTCGGGGTGGAAAGCAGGACTTCCTCGCCGGTCAGGATCCCGAGAGATCCCGATACCTGCGAGCACCCCCGCCTCAGGGGCCTGGTCCCCTGCGGCGAAGGGGCAGGCTATGCCGGAGGGATCATGTCGGCAGCCATGGATGGGGAGCGCTGCGCGGACGCCATTATGCGCAATCTCTGAAATACCCGTTGCCTTCAGCGGCTGCTTATCTCATCCGGCCATTTTGCCGCAGCCCCGGTGCTTCGGTAAACGGGCATTTGCGCATTCCATCCCTTCAGCTTTGCTGTGAGCTCCCTTGCCAGCTCATCGCGTTTGGCCGTGTTTGTCCCGGCCAGGTCTCTTTCTTCACCGATGTCGTCGGCCAGGTTGTAGAGAGACAGCTTCTGGTCTTTCATCGAATAGATCAGCTTCCAGGAGCCTTTGCGGATCGCGCTCGAATAATTAATACCCGGGCCGCCGCCGCCCGTCCATTTATTGGGAAAATGCCAGACCAGCGACCGGCTTTCGTCTCTCCGCTCCGGCTTCCGGAGGTAACGTACAAAACTCGAGCCATCTACCGACTGCAAAGGCTTCCGGCCTGTTGCCGAGCCAATTTCCAGCAGGGTCGGGAAGAAGTCCTCGATCACGACATACTGACCGCAAGTGCTGCCGGCTTTCGTCACGCCGGGCCAGCTCACCAGCATCGGCTCCCTGATGCCGCCCTCGTGCATAGACCCCTTGCCTGCTTTTAGCGGGAGATTATGCGTATGAAGCTGCCCTCCCCTCGGAGGAACGAGACTAAGTCCGCCGTTGTCAGACATGAAGATGACTACGGTATTCTTTTCCAGGTCATTTCTCTCCAGGTAATCCAGCAGGTCTCCCAGGCTTTTGTCCATCCCTTCTACCAGCGACGCATACCTCGCCTCTATCGAATCAAGGCCTGCTTCCAGGTATTTCCCGTAGTAACGGGCATCGGCCTGGATAGGGGTATGCACCGCATAGTGCGCCATGTAGAGAAAAAACGGCTTTTTCTCTTTTACAGGCTGCTCCAGCGCCTTCATCGCCTCCAGTGTCAGCGCTTCTGAAAGAAACACCTCCGACCCGTAATATTCCTGCAGGCCGGGAACGGCGTGATAGGTCGTCTTCCCGGGCATGCTTCCATAGTTCTGGCTCCCCTGGTAGCTTTGCGGATGTCCGGCGGCGTGTCCGGCGATATTGACCAGGAACCCCAGGTTGGTCGGGTTGGCGCCGGGCGTCCCCATAGATCCCCAGTGCGCTTTTCCTACATGTATCGTATAGTAGCCCGCCTCTTTGAGCAGCTGCGGCAGAGGAGTACCGTAAACGGTGCCGGGTATTCCCTCTACAGGGCTGAATCCGTTAAGATTCCAGCTTACCGGCTCAAAAACATCGTCTTTCGCATCCGTACTGTTGTCCCGTACCATGTGCGTCCAGTTCGTGACCCTGTGCCGGGCGGCATTCATACCGGTAAGCAGGCTGACCCGGGTCGGCGAGCAAAGCGGTGTGGCATACGCATTCGTAAACTTCATCCCTTTCTTCGCAAGCCTTTCCATATTGGGCGTATGATATCGCCTGTTGAGCGGCGTGGTTTCGTTAAAAAACGGTACCGACGTATCCTGCCAACCCATATCATCCACCATAAAAAGCAGGATATTGGGCTTTGCGTTATCCCCTGCCTGGGCTAAAGACTGTCCGTACCCGAAAACCAGGAGCAGCACAGCGAGCGCTGAATTCTTCATAAATTTTCCGATTTTAA
>MEDT01000069.1 GCA_001724175.1 Cytophagaceae bacterium SCN 52-12
GGTTTCACCGGCCATGATGATATTGGATTTCTCGATCATGACGTCGTCAGATCCGGCCGGCTGCGTAAGACGTTTATAATGGTTATAGACAGCTACCGACAGCGACCGCTTGGCTTCGTCCTGCCCGATCACGTACTGGTCCAGGAAACGCTTGATCTCTACGGGCGGGATAAGGTTAAGCTTCGGCATTTTTTTCTTGCCTTTCTTCTCCTCCTTGCTCCCGAACTCCTCGAGCAGCACCTGGTGCCCCTGCTCTATACAGTTATTACAAATGTGCGCATCGATTCCCGAAAGCAACAACTCCACTTCATTTTTACGTCGCCCGCAGAACGAGCATGTCACAGCTGCCATATTTTTCTTATTCGGTTATATCCTCATCTCACCAAAGACCTGATAACCCGCTATTTTACTCAAGTTTTTTTTGCGGCGCAAAGTTCGCGCTTTTTATTACTTTATCCAAATAGGACTTCCTCACGGAGACTTATCAAAAGTACGGATGAGATATATCCCGCGGGACTTCTCAGGCAGATAACCTGGCTGAACCGATGCTATCGTAAACCGGAGCCTTTACGACTTACTGGCTATCTTTCTCCAGTGATTTAGCCTTCTCCCAGTAGGCGTCCATTTCTGCAAGCGTCATCTCCCGGAGCTCCCGGCCGTCTGCGGCGGAATGCTCTTCCAGGAAATTGAATCTGCGAATAAATTTCTTATTGGCCCTTTCGAGCGCAGTCTCCGGATTGAGGTCCAGGAAACGGGCATAATTGACCAGGGCAAACAGGAGATCCCCGAATTCTTCCTCGGCTCTCCCGGCATCCAGCAGCTTCCCGCCAGGCTGATCAATGTGCTCTTCGAATTCGTTCATTTCTTCCTTTACCTTTTCCCACACCTGCGCCTTCTCCTCCCAGTCAAATCCTGCGCCGCGCGCTTTCTCCTGCACCCGCATCGCCTTCACCAGGGCAGGCAGCGTTTTAGGAACGCCGGCCAGCACCGATTTATTCCCTTCTTTGAGCTTTAATTGCTCCCAATTCTGCTTTACCTGCTCTTCAGTCGTGACCTCGACCGTACGCCCGCTTTCATCCGGGTAAATATGGGGATGTCTTTTGATGAGCTTATCGCAAATCGAATTCAGAACGTCGGCAATATCGAAAGTCCCGGTTTCCGATGCGATTCTGGCGTAAAAAACCATGTGGAGCATCAGGTCGCCGATCTCTTTCTTTACTTCTGCGAAGTCTCGTTCGAGAATGGCATCCGAAAGCTCGTACGTCTCTTCGATCGTCAGATGTCTCAGGCTTTCAAAAGTCTGCTTACGGTCCCACGGGCATTTCTCCCGCAGCTCATCCATGATCGTCAGGAGCCTGTCAAATGCCCTGAGCTGGGCCGGCCTGTCACTTCCCGGTAGTTTCATCTGTATAAAAGGTTGGAGCTGGTAGCTGTCAGGCGTTGGCTTTTACGCATTACCGGCTCGTGTGCCGCTAAAACCTAAGACCTAAAACCTTACGGCTCATAGCTATTTCATCCCGCAAAAATACCGGTAATCTCCGATCCCGCGTCATACATTCCGGCATCCTTTTCAATTTATGTCGCGAAGAACCGCGTACTCGGCCAGCAATGTCCAGCAATGCGCCTCGCATTCCCAGTGCATGTGAAAAAAGCGGGACCTGGCCGCTTTGTACAGCCACCTTCGCTCGACCCCCGTCAGCATCCCGGCGATAAAAAACCAGAAGTTTTTAAAATCGCGGGTGGTATACTTCCCGATATCTATAGCGGCCGGTTTAATTCCAAACCTGAGCAGGGAAGTGGATAGTAATATCCGGTCCATGGGATGTATCTCCTTTTCCAGGAGCATCAGGCAGGCTTCGATCAGCTCCGGCTTTATTTTCTTCAGCATAAGCGGGTTGTAGGCGGCTATCAGCCGCGCTACGTGGTAAATAATGAGGGGAGTCCGCGGATATTGATGGGCGCATCTGAACGGTTCCGACTTATAGCGCCCCGACTCTATGACCGAGCGGATATACATCAGGCTATCCTGGTCGTGCTGATTGAACGGCAGCTTATAATGATAAAGACAATAGAGCACGTTGCTTAAAACGCAGGCATCGAACTCGATATACATATTCTTTCCGAACCAGGTAGAATAGGCGCTCAGCTCCGAGTATTCGGGGTAGGTATTTCTGACGCGCCGTTTCATACCGTTGGCATGAGAAGCCAGCTTATCCTTCAGCCAGAGGAGCTCCTCCCTCGAGGGAGAGCCGGCAAGATACACCATTGCGGTATCGTCGGCATCGTCGGGTATTCGAAAATGGTCAAAATGCCTGAGCAGGAAGCCGTTGGGAAAATGGTCTGCGGGCCGGGTCCGCCAGAAATTGTAAGTCTTAAGCCCGTCCTTGTTCCGGAAATCCGGGAAATTTGCCGTCACTTTCCCTTTGATGCGCCCGACGAGATCGACCAGCTTTGGGTCTTTAAAGTGCCGACTGATCGTTTGGAGCGTAAAAACGGAGATAACAGAAAAAAATAGGTTCGTATCGGGCCGGCGATAGCCCAGCATGGAGTTGGTCCTGTAGGCGGGAAACAAACCTGGCGGGAAGTATTTCTCCCCGCCAGATTGTAATGAAGCTATTTTTTCGAGAATTCCACCGACGTCCAAAATCACATCTGTTTTTTCAGTTCGAGATATTCGATCCGGTTGATCCCCTGTGTCTCGTTGGTAATCTGGACAACAACCGCTATCCGGGGAACATCTTCTGCGTTCCTGCGTAATTTATTACCCACAGCCTTTATCCTGATCTGGTCCCTGCTTACTTCTTCCTGGACGGTCATATCAATCGCAATCGAACGGTTCCCGACCTTTTTGGCATCGTGAAGGACATAGTTGTTGATCAATTCCGCTATCGAGCCCTGGTTATACTTATCTCTTATTTTATAATCGATGGAATAGGTCGTGCTGTTATTGGCAGTTACAGACCAGTCGTGGAAAGCCGTTTTGGCGTCCTCCGGAAGCTCTGTCCTGTAATTGCCGGCATAGTCGAAATCATTGACCGACAGATCGGCGTCCAGCAGGTTGCTGATCTTCAGGAGGCTCACCTGGTCTGAGCTGCGAACGGCTTTGTTGTCGCTGCCTACATAATCGATCGAAACATCTATAGAGGCCGATCCGTCGTCCCGTTTCACCAGGCGCCCGTTTCCGCTAAGCTTCACCGCCGTACTGCCCGAAACCGCCGATTCGTTGATCGTAAAAGCTGAATCTGCCGTGATAACCACGTTTTCCAGGAAAAAAACCTCCTTCTTACGGGAGCTGGGCCCCTGGTTGCCGAGCCTGTAGCTGTCGTCTATGTAGTAACCGATCCCGAGGCGGTTATTGGCTTTTCGGGTTACCACCCAGACATAGAATGAGCTCCGGTTGTCTTTCACGGGATTGGCGTAGTAGGTGCCAACGAATTGATCCGCCCGGTTCGCTCCGATATCAGAGCTTTTATCCTTACAGGAGCCGACTGCCAGTATCAGGAGCAGAAAGAACAGCTTTTTCATCGGATTAAATGACATTAAATTGTGAGTTATAAAATATTTGCAAAGTCGCTGGTTGCACCGGGTATCCCGGTATTGGCCGGAGCCCGGAAGTCTAAGCGTGGATACTCCGCCGGTTGAGCTGATTAAAAAAATGTGCCAGCATCATAACCTCGGCCGACAACGATTATTGTTCGTACATCTCCTTAAAATTTTATGGTATATTGTTGCCTCGTACCGGCCCGCCCGACGAGCCGGATTCCAGTATTTTTATATTCGTTCAAATGTCAGCCAATTATAAGCTTCCCACTATGAAATTTGCTACGAAAGCAATCCACGCAGGCTATGAGCCGGACCCCGCTACCGGCGCCGTGATGCCGCCGATCTTCCAGACATCAACCTATGCCCAGAAAAGCCCCGGAGCGCACACGGGCTATGAATATTCCAGAATGCAAAACCCCACGCGGGACGTCCTGCAGGCGGCGCTTGCCGGGCTGGAAAACGGGAAAGCCGCCTTCTGCTACTCCAGCGGGATGGCCGCTGTGGATGCTGTCCTGAAGCTTCTCCGGCCGGGCGACGAGGTGATCGCCTCCCTCGACCTGTACGGAGGTACCTTCCGTATGATGAAACAGATCTTTGAGCCCTACGGGGTCGGCTTTCATTTTGTCGATCTTAAAAATGCCGGGGCTTTTGAAAGGAGCATCGGCCCAAATACCAGGCTGGTATGGATGGAAACGCCGTCCAACCCGCTGCTGCGCATCACCGATATCGAACTTATCAGCTCCCTTGCCAGAAAAAACGGGCTTGTAAGCGTCGTAGACAGCACTTTCGCTTCTCCGTTCCTCTGTAACCCGCTTGACCTGGGGGCGGATGTCGTTATGCATTCGGTGACGAAATACCTGGGCGGGCACTCGGACGTCATCATGGGCGCCCTGGTCGTCAATGACGAGGACCTGGCCGCACAGTTTTTATTCCAGCAGAAGGCGACCGGCGCAGTCCCTGGTCCCCAGGATTGCTTCCTGGTGCTGAGGGGACTGAAGACACTCCACCTCAGGATGAAACAGCACTGCGAGAATGCCCTGCAGGTCGCCCGGTGGCTCGAAAACCACGCTAACGTAGCAAGAGTATACTACCCGGGCCTCGCATCCCATCCCGAGCATGAGCTCGCCTCCAGGCAGATGAGGGATTTCGGGGGTATGGTCTCCTTCGACCTGGCCGGGGAAAAAGCCTCTGATGCCATCGCTGCCATGGAGCGCCTGCGCCTTGTTACGGTAGGCGAATCTCTCGGGGGAGTTGAATCTCTCTGCGCCTACCCGCCCAAAATGAGCCACGCCAGCTATTCGAAAGAAGAAAGGGGAAAAATGGGTATTAAGGATACGCTGATACGGCTGAGCGTAGGAGTGGAAGATATAGACGACATTATTGACGATCTCAGCCAGGCAATAGGTTAGGTTTATGACAATCGCTGTCTTTGATAAGAGAACCGTAGCCTCCCTCGCCTCCGGGGATCCATACGTTCAGAAAGCCCGGGCCATCTGCCTGGACTGGCTGAACGGAAAGGAATCCTACATGCTTCCTACTTCCGGCTCCACCGGCCCTCCTAAGCAGATCGAAGTCCGTGCAGACCAGTTGAAAGCCAGTGTATACGCCACCTCCGAAGCCTTGTCCCTTTACCAGGGAACCAGGGTTCTCGCCTGCCTGAACATTGACTACGTAGCGGGCTTCATGATGCTGATAAGGGCAATGGAGCTTGACTGGGAAGTGACGCTCCTGGCGCCCTCGTCCAACCCGCTGCTGCTGCTCCCGGAGGAAAGCGAATTCGATTTTACTGCCTTGGTCCCGATGCAGCTGTATGAAATCATCTCGAACCCCGAGACAAGCCACCGTGCCAAAAAACTGGGGAAAATTCTCCTCGGTGGGGTCGGACTGTCCCGTTCACAAGAGGAAGCTTTCAAAAAGCTGGACCAGGAAGTATACCTGGGATATGGAATGACCGAGACGGTTTCGCACGTGGCGCTGCAACGGGTCGGCGAAGCCTCTGCCGGCCGGTTTTACCTGACGGGCGATGTGGAGTTCGGGACAGATCCGCGGGGGTGCCTGTTTTTCAACGGGGCTGTAACCGGCTATCAGCCCGTTCAAACCAACGACCTGGCTACGGTTTTCCGGGAAGAAAGAGCTTTTCAGCTGCACGGGCGGATCGACCACGTCGTTAATTCGGGGGGAATCAAAATCCAGCTTGAGGAGATGGAATCGCAAATCGGGGAGCTCCTGGCCGCCAACGGCGTGTTTTCCGACTTTTTCCTCTGGAAAATCCCGGACGAACGGCTGGGAAACGCGCTCGTGCTGGTAGTCGAAGGCGCGCCTGAGCTGGAAGAAAAAATATCGGGGATTCTGCGCAAAGGCCTCGATAGGCTGAAACGTCCGCGGAAACTCTATTTCACCGGGTCATTTTTCAGGACGGGAAGTGACAAAACAGACAAATACCGTACCTTTGAAGGGCTAACCGGCGCCTGAATATGGCCATCAGCCTTCAGCTGTCAGCTATCAGCGCTTATTCAACGACATATGTTACCTTACAAAGAACTTTCCATCAGCTGCCGGACCAACCCGGATATTCCGCCTCCCTACTCGCACATTTACAATATTACCGTCGACGAGAACCCCGCTTACCTGACGCTTTCCTTCAAGCTCCGGTATACAGACCGCGACGAGCTGAGCGAGGAGGAAATTCTGGAGGAAGGGTTCGGCCCGGACGATGACTTCACCTGGAGCGGCAAGCTGAATAAAATCTGGAAACAACAGCTCGACGCCTTGCTGGCAGCCACCAGGTTTTACAACAACCCCTCATCGGGCGGCGACTTTACCGTCGAAGTAGTGTCGAAAACCGGGACCGCTGACAAAAGAGAATACGTATCCAAAAAAGAAGCCGCAGGCTGGGTATATTTTATCCAGGAGCTCAAGCAGGCCATCCTGGAATCGGAACAGCTCGAAGCGCCTCTCACCATAGAATACCTGAAGATCGGGAGCGGGCCTGCCGTCCATCTTGTCCTGAATGGCAGCTTCACCAGCCGCACCTTCACTGTCAGGGTCAACGACAGGCCGGTAGAGCAGCTGGAATGGCCGGTATTGCAAAAGACGATCAACCTCATTTTCAACGAGACCGAGATCGACTACGACGAAGCTGCTTCCGACACGCCCAGTGCCGAAGGATATTACCTGATGCTTCCCGGGGCAGGATGGCTCGAGCTGGGCGAAGACATCAGGGCGCGCTTTGACGACATCCCGGTGCTTGAAAATATCGTAACCACTATGAACGGCTTTATCGACGGCAGGCAGGCCTAGGCGTTATCGAGGAGCCTGGCCATCTCGTTCGTAAGCTCTTTCAGCTTCCTGACGGGCACTACCGCCGAAGGGGCGTCGGTCTGCACGGTAGCTATATACCTGTAGACTTCGCTGATAGACGATTCAGGCAGCTCCTTTGTCGGCTTATCCGGGAAATCGGAGCTAAGGATAACGGTCCCCTTTATAGCGATCTGGTTGAATGCCCTCCTGAACAGCACCTGGCCGTCGGAAGTCATCAGGATATACAGTGCATTATTTTCTATGAGATTTGTCCTGTCCAGCCGCGCCCCGATGAGGTGCACGCCGCGCAGCGGTATATCTTCCAGGTCGGAAAATAACCTGGTCCCTCCGTGGGACTCCAGCAACGACCTGAGCGATTCAACATAGCCTTCGGCGCTGGCCGGGGCGGTTACCGGCGGAACGGCCGCTGCCGGCATGGCGCTATAGGCTGGCTTCGCTACAGGAGCCGCACCGGGACTGCCGGCACCGGCAAACAGGTCCATCTGGGCGCCTTCTACAGGTTCTTCCTCCGCCCGGCTTGTTTGATCTGACAATGGTCTTTCCATAGGTTCCCTGTCTGCAACCGGGACCGGCGAGGAAGCAGCCGGCTCTGTCCTGTCCGGATTAAGTTTCAAAATATTCCCCGTCCCCAGCTTTCGTACCCGCTCCTTCAGGTCATCGTTCAGAAGATTTTCAACAGATACCCCCAGCACTTCCGCCATGCTATCCAGGTAAATTTCATTGGGATTTGCTCGCGCCTCCTCATAGGCTCCGAGCAGGGAGCGCTTGATCCCTATCTGCTCGGCGAATTGTTCCTGGGTATAACCTTTCAGCTTCCTTAAATACCTGATATTTTCACTTACGGTGCTCATTATGACTAAACTCGCCAAAAAAAAGGATATTGTGAAAAACAACTGTGCAAAAGTTATTATTTTTCTGAAATAATCCATCAACCGGCGCCTTTTACTTCACCTTTGTTAAACCTGTCCGACAACCGCAGCTATGAACCGGGAAGATACTGTTGAAAGAATGTCGAAAAGCGATATTGCCGCTCTTTTCAGGAAACAGAAGGAGCTGGCGCCCAGGCTTGCCGCATCGACCTGCCGCGAACGGCGTAAAAAGCTTACATGCATGCTGGATTACCTTACGCGGCATGCCGCAGCAATCGAACAGGCTGTTTACTCGGATATGAAAAAGCCGGCAGCAGAAGCGAAGCTGTCGGAAGTTATCACATTGACCTCCGAAATAAGATACCATCTGAGACACCTTAGCCGTTGGATGGCCCCGCACCGGGTGCCTACTCCCCTGCTCGCCATCGGCACGAGGAGCTATGTACGGTTTGAAGCCAAGGGCACTTCTCTCATTATGTCGCCGTGGAATTACCCGGTGAGCCTGGCCATCAAACCGCTTATCGCTGCCGTAAGCGCGGGATGCACCGCGATCATCAAGCCTTCGGAATTCACTCCCGGAGCTTCTGCCTTTATCAGGAATTTCGTACGGAATATTTTCACCCCGGAAGAGGTAGCGGTAGTCGAAGGAGACAAGGAAGTTGCCGCCGAACTGCTGGAGCTTCCCTTCGATCATGTATTCTTTACAGGCAGCCCGGCAGTCGGTAAAGTGGTGATGCGGGCAGCGGCCGAGCACCTGACGTCGGTATCGCTCGAGCTGGGAGGCAAGTCGCCTTCGGTTATCGACGAAACGGCCGATATCCCGGCTACTGCGCAGAAGATCGCGTGGGCAAAGTTCCTGAATAACGGCCAGACCTGCATAGCGCCCGACTATGTGCTGGTACATGAAAAAGTACATGCCGCTTTCCTGTCGGAAATCAAATCTACCCTCAGGAAAATGTATGCGCCGGCCGGGAACTCCATCCGGCAATCACCGGACTATGCGCGCATCATCAGCACCAGTCATTTCGAAAGGCTGCGCCTGCTTTACCAGGATGCGCTCGACAAAGGAGCGGAGCTCGTCTCCGGCGGCTCGTTCGATCGGCAGGACCTGTACCTGGAGCCTACCGTGATCGATAAGGCGACCCCGGAAATGTCTGTCATGCAGGAAGAGATCTTCGGGCCCATCCTCCCCGTTATTTCTTTCGGATCGGTTGAAGAAGCGGTAAAAAAGATCAGCGAGCTGGAGAAGCCGCTGGCGCTGTATATCCACAGCCGAAGCAGCTCCAATACCGATTATATCCTGGCTCATACCACCTCGGGGAACGCGCTGGTCAACGAGGTCCTCCTGCAATTCCAGCACCCGGAAATACCTTTCGGCGGAATTGGAAACAGCGGTATGGGGAAGGCAAACGGCTTCTTCGGGTTCCAGGAATTCTCAAACGCCCGGGGTGTCATAAAAAGAAAGTTCGGTACCATAAAGTTCCTGTATCCTCCTTATTCGCCGGTTAAGTCGAGGATACTGGAATGGATGCAGAAATATATTTAAGGATAAATCTCCTTCCTGGCCGCTTTAAGCGTATTGGTCAGCAGTCCGCAGATCGTCATGAGCCCGACCCCGCCCGGCACGGGCGTAATGAAGCCGGCCTTGAGCGCCACCTCGTCGAACTTCACGTCTCCCCTGATGGCAAATCCGCTCTTTTTCGACGGATCGGCTACCCGCGTAATACCCACATCGATTACCACCGCGCCCTCCTTCACATAATCGGCAGTGACAAATTCGGCCCTGCCAAGGGCAACGATCAGGATATCAGCAGTCCGGGCGATTTCCTTCAGGTTGACCGTCCGGCTGTGACAGATCGTGACCGTGCAGTTGCCCGGGTTGTCGTTGCGCTGCATCAGTATGCTCATGGGCAGGCCGACGATCTGGCTGCGGCCGATGACCACACAATGTTTGCCGGCGGTCTCAATACCCGACCGCTTCAGCATTTCGATAATACCGAAGGGAGTGGCCGAAATATAGGCGGGCAGCCCTTTGCACATCCTTCCTACGTTGACTGGGTGAAAGCCGTCGACATCTTTTTTAGGATCTATGGCTTCCATCACCCTGTTTTCGGATATATGCGCCGGCAACGGAAGCTGCACTATAAATCCGTCAACGTCGTCATCGTCATTCAAAGCCTCTATTTCGTCGATAAGCTGGTCTTCTGTAATGGAAGCATCGAACCTCCTGAGCGTGGACTTGAAGCCTATTTCCTCGCAGCTCCTGATCTTGGATGCTACGTAGGTCTCGCTCGCTCCGTCTGCCCCGACTAAAATTGCCGCAAGGTGCGGCTGCTTCCCTCCCCCGGCTACCCAATGGGCGGTCTCTTCTTTGATTTCCGATTTTATGATGGCCGAGAGGACTTTCCCGTCGATTAGTTTCATTTGTATAAAAAGGTTTTAGCTATTAGCTGTCAGGTATTAGCCGCAGCGGCGGGCCGCCTTGTTCATCGGCCGGCCGCGGACTGTTTGCGTGCTGTCAAAACCTAACAGCTCATAGCTATTTCATGAAAAATAAATTGATGTGATCTTCACTCCTGGTTCTCCAAGCCGCTTATAAGAACGTCCTTAAGCTGCTGCATCCCTACGGTCGCTTTCTCCTGGATAAATGTCATATTGTCCTTAAACGTAATATCCGGGCGATTTACGTCGATGATGTAGATCGGCGTATTCGGCCGGGTATACCTGAACAATCCTGCCGCGGGGTATACTACGAGCGAAGTGCCGATAACAATGAAAATATCCGCCTGCTCCGCGAATTCTATAGCGGGCGCCATCATAGGCACCTCTTCTCCAAACCAAACAATATTAGGACGCAGCTGGCTGCCTTCCTCACACAGGTCGCCTATCTTCAGCTCCCATCCTTCAATGTCATAAACCAGCGACGGCGTCTTGGTGCTCCTTGCCTTAAACAGCTCGCCATGCAGGTGAAGTACCTGCGTGGAACCTGCGCGCTCATGAAGATTATCGACATTCTGGGTCACCACACGAACGTCAAAAAAAGGCTCCAGCTCTGCGATCGCATAGTGCGCAGCATTAGGCTGCACTTCCAGCGCCTGTTTTCTCCTCTGGTTGTAAAATCTTAAAACAAGCTCCTGATCGCGGTTCCAGGCCTCCGGGGTTGCAACATCTTCGATCCGGTGGTTTTCCCAGAGCCCGTTCCCGTCACGGAAAGTTCTGACACCGCTTTCTGCACTGACTCCGGCTCCGCTAAGTACCACTACTTTTTTCTTCTTCATGGCTCTCTTTCGTTGGTTTTATTCGGCTAGTTTCAGGATATCCTCATATGTCAGGGTCCCGGGCTCTACTCCTTTGGGTATCTTGATGTTACGCTTCCCAAACGAAATATACGGCCCGTATCGTCCGTTTTGAATCTTCACATTTGCATTTTCTTTAAATTCCTTGATGATCTTGTTGGATTCGGCCTCTCTCTTTGCCTTGATAACCCCGATACTCTCTTCCAGCGTGATCGTGTCGAGGCTCAGTCCTTTTTTGAGCGAATAGTATTTGCCGTCATGCTTTACATAGGGACCGAAGCGTCCCTTTCCTTTAGTCACCGGCTGTCCCTCAAACTCACCGAGGCTGTCCGAAGATTCCGCTGCACGCTTCTCCATGATGATCCCGATTGCCCGCTGTTCGTCTATGGTATACGGATCGTCTGTGGTACTGAGATTAAAAAACTTCTCGTCAAACCTGATATACGGGCCGTATTTACCGATATTGACTACGATCGGCTTGTCTTCGAAAAAGCCGATCTCACGCGGCAGCTTAAACAGCGACAGCGCTTCGTCGAGCGTAATGGTTTCTATCAGCTGTCCTTTCAGCAGGTTCGCATAGCGGGGTTTTTCTTCGTCCTCCGCGTCGCCGAGCTGTGCGTAGGGTCCGTATTTCCCGATCCGTACCGAAACTTTCCTTCCCGTAACCGGGTCCTCGCCCAGCTCCCTGGTGGTCAGGCTCCGGTCGAACTTTTCGCTTTCCACCGTTGCGATCTGGTGGTGGAAGCTCTTGTAAAAGTTGTCGATCATCTTTTGCCAGGGCAGCTTTCCTTCGGCTATATTATCGAAGTCTTTTTCAACATTGGCAGTAAACGAAAAGTCGACCACATCCTGGAAGTTGCTGACCAGGAAGTCGTTGACGACGATACCGGCATTGGTCGGGAAGAGCTTCGCCTTTTCGGTACCGAAGGTTTCCTTTTTCGTCGCCTCCGAAACCGCGTTGTTCTTGAGGATATACTCCTTGTAGGTGCGCTCCTGCCCGGGCCTGTCTTCTTTGAGGACATACTCCCTTTTAATGATCGTGGAAATGGTAGGGGCATAGGTCGAAGGTCTTCCGATCCCCATTTCTTCCAGCTTTTTCACAAGACTGGCTTCCGTATAACGCGCCGGCGGCCTGCTGAACCGCTCTGCGGCGCGCAGCGAGCCGAGTTTGAGAACCTGTCCGGTCGAAAGCGGCGGGAGCATTCCTTTCTGCTCCTCGTCATCTCCCGAATCCTCGTCGCTCGACTCCAGGTAGACTTTGAGGAACCCTTCAAACCTGATGACCTCGCCCTGGGCAACCAGCTCTTCGCTTGCGGTAGATATTCCTATGGTGGCCGTTGTCCGCTCTATCTGGGCGTCGGCCATCTGGGAAGCGATAGCGCGCTTCCAGACCAGCTCATAAAGGCGCTGTTCATTACGGTCCTTGCTGACCTGCACATCCGAAAATTCGGTAGGCCTGATGGCTTCGTGAGCCTCCTGGGCCGATTCGGATTTGGTCTTAAAAATACGCTTATGGTGGAAATCTGTGCCGTATTCCTTTTTTATCTGCGCTTCGGCCTTGCTTAAAGCTTCCTGCGACAGGTTTGTCGAGTCGGTCCTCATATAGGAGATCTTCCCCGCTTCATACAGCTTCTGGGCGACCACCATGGTTTGCTGAACCGAAAACCCGAGCTTGCGGGAAGCTTCCTGCTGAAGCGTCGAGGTCGTGAACGGGGGCGCCGGTGTTTTTTTAGCCGGCTTTGTCTCCAGGCTTTTAATCGTGAACTGTGCGGCAATGCATTTTTCCAGGAACGCCTTTGCGGCTGCTTCCGTCTCAAAATTCCTGGGCAGCTCGGCATTCAGTACCTTCCCGTTGCCGAGATCAAATACTGCCGTAACCCTGTAGCTGCTCTTGCTCTCAAACGCGTCTATTTCTCTCTCCCGCTCTACGATAAGACGAACCGCCACCGATTGTACACGGCCGGCCGAGAGGGAAGACTTACCGATCCTGATCTTTTTCCAGAGAACAGGTGAAAGCTCATACCCGACGAGCCTGTCGAGCACCCGTCTTGCCTGCTGCGCATTTACGAGATCTATGTCGATAACCCTGGGTTGTTCGATCGCCTTTTGTAGCGCAGATTTGGTGATTTCGCGGAAAACGATCCGCTTCGTGGATTCAGGCAGGCTAAGCGCTTCTTTAAGATGCCATGATATGGCTTCCCCTTCGCGGTCGTCGTCAGTTGCCAGCCAGACTTCCGCATCTTTGGCAAGCTTTTTAAGCTCGTTCACCAGCTTTACCTTGTCGCCCGATATTTCGTAAACCGGTTTATAGCCCGCTTCTATGTCGACGCCCATGTCATGTTCGGGAAGGTCCCTGACATGTCCGAAGCTGGATTTGACCATAAAGTCGTCACCCAGATAGTTCTCTATAGTCCTGGCTTTCGCCGGCGACTCCACTATTACCAAATTTTTTGGCATAATTAATTATCAGATTGGTGTTGTACCATCTTTGATGGAGAGATTTTCCCGCCCAAATATAGTAGGAAGCAATTGACAAACGTAAGCATCAGAAACAAAAGACCGATGAAAATTAGATAAAAAAATATGAAGCAGGCATAAGGAAAGGGGTACAAGGCATAGGGTCTGAGGAGGAAAATACGGGCCCCAAAGGAGCCTGTTCCGGGACAGGCGCGGCGCCGCAGTATGCTCAGGAAGGCTATAGTTAATTATACTTAATCTAAACTTGACCAATTTCCGTTTTTTTCCCTTTATGCCGCCTGGGGTTTAAAAATGAAACGGATTGAATTATGTAATTTTACCTCGCAAAAAAATAGTGATACAGACATCAATATTTTGTTATGGCGTTTGATATAGATATGATTAAGGGCTTTTATGCCCATCTTGAAGAAAGGGTGGAAGCCGCCCGCAATGTAGTAGGCCGGCCTTTGACCCTGAGTGAAAAAATCCTTTACTCCCATTTATGGGACAAAACTCCTACCCAGGCATACGAGCGTGGAAATGCATATGTCGATTTCGCTCCCGACAGGGTGGCGATGCAGGATGCCACCGCCCAGATGGCCCTCCTTCAGTTTATGCAGGCCGGAAGGCCTAAAGTGGCCGTCCCGTCGACAGTACACTGCGACCACCTGATCCAGGCGAAGGTAGGCGCCGCGGTCGACCTGGCTGTTGCCAACAAAGAGAGCAGGGAAGTTTTCGATTTCCTCGGTTCTGTATCCAATAAATATGGCATCGGCTTCTGGAAGCCGGGCGCCGGTATTATCCACCAGGTAGTGCTGGAAAATTATGCATTCCCCGGCGGAATGATGATCGGCACCGACTCCCATACTGTAAACGCAGGCGGGCTTGGAATGCTGGCAATCGGGGTCGGGGGCGCTGATGCCTGCGACGTGATGGCCGGCTTGCCATGGGAGCTCAAGTTCCCGAAGCTGATCGGTATCAAGCTGACCGGGAAGCTGAACGGGTGGACGGCCCCTAAAGATGTTATCCTGAAAGTAGCGGGTATCCTTACCGTAAAAGGAGGTACCGGTTACATCGTAGAATACTTTGGCGACGGCGCCACTTCCATGTCCTGTACAGGAAAAGGCACCATTTGTAATATGGGCGCTGAAATCGGGGCGACTACGTCGACCTTCGGTTACGACGAATCGATGGAGCGTTACCTACGGGCTACCGGCCGGGACGACGTTGCCGACGCTGCCAACCAGGTAAAGCAACACCTCACCGCCGATCCCGAGGTCTATGCCGAGCCTGAGAAATATTTCGACCAGATCATCGAGATCAATCTCTCCGAGCTCGAGCCCCACCTCAACGGGCCGTTCACTCCTGACCTTGCCACCCCGATTTCGAGAATGAAAGAGGAGGCGGTCAAAAACGGCTGGCCGCTGAAAGTAGAATGGGGACTGATCGGTTCCTGTACCAACAGCTCCTACGAGGATTTGTCCAGGGCAGCCTCTATAGCCAGGCAGGCAGTAGAAAAAGGGCTCACGACCAAGGCCGAATTCGGCATCAACCCGGGCTCGGAACAGGTTCGCTACACCGCTGACCGCGACGGCCTTCTGGGTACTTTCGAAGACCTGAATGCGACGATCTTTACCAACGCCTGCGGCCCCTGTATCGGGATGTGGGCAAGGGTCGGGGCTGAAAAAGCTGAGAAGAACACGATTGTCCATTCTTTCAACCGGAACTTCGCCAAACGCGCCGACGGCAACCCGAATACTTTTGCATTCGTAGCTTCGCCCGAAATCGTGGCTGCGTTGGCCATAGCGGGAGACCTCGCGTTCAACCCTCTGACCGACACACTGGTGAACAGTGCCGGAGAACCGGTAAAGCTTGATCCGCCGGCCGGCGACGAGCTGCCCCAGTCAGGCTTTGATGTCGACGATCCGGGCTACCAGGCGCCGGCCGAAGACGGCAGCAAAGTGGAGGTAGCGGTATCTCCGACATCAGACCGGCTGCAGTTGCTCGATCCGTTCGCTCCGTGGGAAGGAACAGATCTCAAAGGGCTGAAGCTTCTTATCAAAGCCAAAGGCAAGTGTACCACCGACCATATTTCCATGGCCGGCCCCTGGCTGCGCTTCCGCGGGCACCTCGACAACATATCCAATAACATGCTGATCGGGGCGGTCAACTATTTCAATGAAAAAACCGATTTCGTAAAAAATCAGCTTACCAATGAGTACGGCCCGGTACCTGCTACGCAAAGAGCTTATAAAGCTGCCGGCATCGGGAGTATAGTAATAGGTGATGAAAATTACGGCGAAGGCTCGTCGAGAGAGCATGCAGCGATGGAACCCCGCCATTTGGGTGTTCGTGCGGTGCTTGTCAAATCTTTCGCCCGGATCCATGAAACCAACCTGAAGAAGCAGGGGATGCTGGCATTGACCTTTGCCAACAAGGATGATTATGACAAGATCCAGGAAGACGATACCATAGATATACTGGGGCTTACCACTTTCGCACCCAATACTCCGCTTACGGTCGTACTCCATCATGCAGATGGCAGCAGCGAAGAAATCCTTGTCAACCACAGCTATAATGCCCAGCAGATAGAGTGGTTCAGGGAAGGCGGCGCGCTTAATATCATCCGTAAGTCGGTGAAGGCTTAATTATTTTAAGCACGGAGAACACAGAGTTTTTGGAGAGTTGAGAGTTGAAAATTGAGAGTTGAAAGTTCTTCATTCTCAACTTTCAACTCTCAATTTTTGCATCAGCGCGCAGCCGGGGGAGGAAGTCCTCTCCTTCGCATTTCACTACGGATATACTTGGCTTTATTCCCGTTTTTAGCAGCCCGTATAAAGCCCGTAGTGCCAAATACCCCACCACCAAGCGTACCGGCGACCAGCATCATTCTGCCTGCTCTTACCGCATTGTCGTTAGTAGAGACCATATACCCATAGGCATCGGTATACGAATTGGAAGCGATGATCAGGGTTCCGGTCAGATTGACGCCTACCTGGAGCGCAATGCCCCAGAAGCCCATACGGCGCCCCGCCCGGGAAAGTCCTCGATAATAGGAATACTCCGTTCCAAGCTGGTCGGAAGGGAGCGCAAGCACCCTGCTCTGGAACTCATTTTTAGGAGGTAAAGCCTGGTATACAGGTTTTTCAAAAGGAGGCGGGGCCGCGCCGGTTTCTTTCCTTTCATAAAAATTATCGACTGTGACCGTAAAAGTCGCGGTTTCCCCGTTGCTGTACCTGACAGAAAGAAGCTCTGCTTTCAAAATCGCATATATCGGGCCATCCTGCGCTTCCTTTTTCCGGTACAGGATCTCGTCAGGCTTCTCTTCGACGATCTTTACTTCCAGGATGCTCCCGTCCTTTTTCACGAGCAGATCATATTCTTTTTCCTGGGCTCTCAGCGAAAAAGAAAAGCAAATCAAGAAAATGAGGAAGCCAATGCTGCCGCGGTTAGGTTCCATACTTATCCAGCAGGTTAATCAGCACTCCGAAATCTTTAGGATAAGGAGCCTGTATGGTTACGTCTTCTCCGTCCAGGAGACCAAACCTGAGCGAATACGCATGCAAGGCTACTCTCTGCATGACGGGCAGCTCTTCGGTAAATTTCTTGAGATTGAATTTCCGTTTCAGCTCCGAAAGGTATACCGGCTTCCCTCCATACTGCTCGTCATTGACTATCGGCGCTTTCAGACAGGAGAGGTGGATGCGGATCTGGTGCATACGCCCGGTGATCGGGATACACTCGATGAGCGTGTACCCCCTGTAGGTCTTAAGGCTATTGAAGATCGTTTCGGCCGGTTTGCCCTTTACCCGGTCAATCTTTACGGCCGTCCCGTTTTTCAGGGGATGTATAGGCAGGTAGACGGAAATACTGTCCAGGTCATGGATCCCTACCGAAACTGCGTGATACCGCTTCGTCACTTCCCGGTTCTCGAACTGCATGGCCAGGTGACGGTATGCTTCCGGTGATTTGGCAAAAGCGAGCGCGCCGGAAGTCTCCTTATCAAGGCGGTGAGCCGCCTGGAGATCCGGGTTATACTCCTTTGCCAGCCTCAGCAGGCTCTTGCCCCTGTCGCCGGTCCTTTCGTCCAGCGTCGCCAGGCCCGGAGGCTTGTTAACTACCAGGAAGTCGTCGTTTTCAAAAAGGATAATATCTTCAAAATTTATCTTCATATCGGGAGATCGCGTACAGCACCGGTTTTGTCGCCTGCAAATAGAGCAATTTTGGAATTAAATACATAAATTGCCGCGCTAATTTCTCAGAAGTTTACGGGGTTATCCGTGAAATATCAATGAAATACAGGCTTGCCCCGACAGTCTTCCGTTTCTTTTGCCCCGGCAACCATGCTATTATTTTCTTAATAGTATCGTTTTCTGCACTGATCCTGCCGGCAGGATCCAGGGGCCAGGGATCCATCTATTGGGAGATCTCGGCAGACCTGGGCGCTTCCGTAAACAAGACCGTCAATGACACGCTGACCCGGCAGATCCCGCTGGTCCCGGTATACGCCGTTTCCGCCTGCATCGGGAAAGTCGTAAGCCAGGGATTGGACCTGAAGGCGACGCTCGGGTACCGTAACCGGGGCGGCGTTGCAAAAGTAGATGCGACAACGGGGAGCAGCACTACATTGGGCAGCTACAAAGCTTTTTCACGCGACCATTTCCTCACCAATGATGTAACGCTGCGCCTGAAATCGAAATACTGGAAAATTTTAGGCCTCAGGCCATATGTCGATGTAGGCGTGCGGAACGATATCTACCTGGTCACCAACTTCAGGACGACCGACAGCGACACTTATTTCAAACCTGTAAAAGAGGGCTTATCCTGGCTCAGGAGCCGCCACCAGAGGAGCTATATGGTAGGGGCCATCGGCGGCGCGGGTGTCCAGATCGACGAGTGGAGTCTCGGTCTCGAATACTATCACCAGGTCTCAGGTTCTTTCTCCATTCCCTCGACCGTAAGCGCAAACTATGCCCAGCTTTACAGCAGGTCGCTACAGCTGCATGCCAGCTACAGGTTCTGATCCTTTCTGCGCAGCTTATATTCCCTGTTTTAAAACCGCTCCCGTGCCCGGCAGATCGTTGTATATAAATCTCCCCGCAGCATCAAATTCCACCCCGGTAGCCGGATCGTTGGCAATCAGCAGGTTTCCGTCCATATCAACATAGTCGAGCAGGGGCAGAAGGTGACCGATGGCCGCTATACCGACGCTGCTTTCGGTCATGCATCCTACCATCGTCTTCAGGCCGAGCGAGCGGGCTTCCCTGATCATTCTCCCGGCCGGAGTCAATCCGCCGCACTTGGTCAGCTTGATGTTGATGCCGTGAAACAAGCCCTGGCAACCTGCTACGTCGCTTTCGATGATACAGCTTTCGTCGGCGATCACAGGCAACGCCGAGTGCTCAAATACCTTCCGCATTCCTGCCGTATCGGCAGCCGGCAAAGGCTGTTCGATGAATTCAACCCCCAGCTCTTTCAGCGGTCCGCTGTTGGCTATGGCCTCGTCGGCAGTCCAGGCACAGTTGGCGTCGATCCTGAAAGCTGCCGCGGTATGCTTTCTTAATTCCCTTACAATTTCCAGGTCGTGGTCGGTCCCAAGCTTGATCTTGTATAACGGCCACGGAAATTCTTCAAGCTTTTCCACCATCTTGCCGACCGTATCTATACCGATCGTATAATTGGTGGCCGGGATACGGCCGGTAGAAAGCCCCCATTGACGATAAAGAGGAAGCCCGCTGCGTTTGGCAAACAGGTCGTGCGCCGCTACATCGAGCGCGCATTGGGCAAAAGGATTATCCTTTAAGAAGGGATGTACGAGTTCCCAGAGATCCTCGGGGCTGCCCCAGTCATAGCGCTCCGTTATCTCCCTCACGCCTTCGAGCGCTCCGGTCATGCTCTCCAGTGTAATACCGTAATAGCTGTTGGTAGTAGCCTCGCCGAGGCCCGACAAGCCGCCGTCCCGCAGCTCGACGATCAGGGTGGGCTGTACATCGCGCGAATCGTGCGCAATGGTGAACGTATGCTTAAGCAGCAGATCGAAGGAATGGAGTATAAGTTGCATCCGGAATATTTGAAGACCTGTGTATCAGGGGATATTTAGCTAGTTGCGCATGTCCAATCCCCAGGAAAGCTTATTTCTCAGGGTATCGAAAAAATTATCGTCGCGCATTTTAATCAGCCTCGCTACAAACCCTGCTTTCCTGACCACCAGCCGGGTAGACTCATCGACGATATCCGAGCGGGAATCCAGCGAGAGCAGGAAGTTATTGCTCCTGCTTTTTACCTCGAAGCTCAGCACAGAGCTGTCTTCCACTACGAGGGGTCGTACATTGAGGTTGTGGGGACTGACCGGCGTCACGATGAGGCTTTTCGAATTCGGCACCAGCACCGGGCCGCCGCAGCTGAGCGAGTAGCCCGTCGAGCCTGTGGGTGTGGAAACGATCAGCCCGTCGGCCCAGTAAGAATTCAGGAATACCCCGTTCAGGTACGAATGGACCGTGATCATGGAGGATGTGTCGGTTTTTGTGATCGCGAAATCATTGAGAGCGAAATTCACCCCTCCGAAGATCTCCATGTTGTTGGCTTCCGCCTCGAGAATTGACCGGGTCTCGATCCGGTAATTCCCCGTTTCCAGGGCGAGTATCATGTCCTTGATCCGCTCGGGCGCTACGGTGGCCAAAAAACCGAGACGACCGACGTTCACCCCTATTACGGGTATCTGCCGGGGACCTATGAGCGCTACGGTCTCGAGCAGGGTACCGTCGCCGCCGAGGCTTACCACCAGTCGCGCACCGCTTAATTCAGCCGGGTTTTCAAAAATCCTGGTTGCTGTAAACCGGATCCCGGATTCCCTTAATATCTTCTCAAAGCCGGCTGAAATAAAAACCCCGATCTTACGCGCCTCCAGTTCATCAAACATCCCCTGTATAAAAGGCCCTGCCGTTTCAGCAAAGGGTTTCCCATGTATAACTACTTTCATGAATCAGGTGGCAAGGTAACGCATCAACATATCCAGCCGTTCCTGGTCGACGCTCGCCACAGGCTCGCTGGCATGCACTTCGCTGACGGTGTATCCGAATCTTTCGAAAGTTGCCAGGATATGCGCGACATTAACCTGGTTCAGTTTGAGGGTCAGGTACTGGCTCCCGGATGCATCGTAGATATGGCTCCCGGAGTAATGGCTCATGATTATTTTAGCGCCGTTCGATTCGACCAGCCGGCTTATTTCGCTCAGCGAATAGTCGTGGGGCTTGATATCGAGCACGATAATCGCACCCGTCTCCGCGGCCCCGATCGACTCGCCGTATTTCTCAAAAAGCTCCGGAACGGACACAGCCCCGAAATACTTCCCGTTTTTTCCCAGGACAGGAATTACCTTGAGCCGGTGCTTTACGGCCAGGCCGATGAGCTCCAGTATATGCTGATCTTCTTCTGCGTGCAGATGGATATGTTCCAGGGGAATTTCTGAAAGAGCGGCTCCGGGCGGTCCCCATTCCGTCATCGCGCTGACCGACACGAGCCCCAGGTATTTTTCGTCTTCAACAACGGGCAGTTGGGAAAGCCCGCTTTCCTCCATCCATTCCAGTACCTCCTCGATCAGATAAGAAGTCTTTAATGCCGGCAGCATTGGGTCGATTAATACGGATGCGATCATGGCCCATCGTTTTTTTCCGGAGGAAAGCTATGAAAAAATAGAGATTTATCAAAGCGGCGCTTTCTCGGGAGAAGTTTGCTTCTCAAGCCATTCTCCCAGGATACGGTTGAATTCCTCCGGGTGCTCCATCATCGGCGCATGCGCGCATTTGTCGATGAACCTGAGCTCGGAGTTTTCGATCAGCCGGTTAAATTCTTCGCCTACATGAGGCGGCGTGATAGGATCATTGAGCCCCCAGACCAGCAAAGTCGGCACTTTAATGACATGAAGATCTTTTGCAAGGTTATGCCGCTGGGCAGACTTGGCTATCCCGACGATGCTCATGCACTTAGGTATGCTTTTCGTTACCTCAAAAACTTCATCTATCAACTGCTCGGTGGCAACCTTCGGATCATAAAAAGTATAAGCGACACGCTCTGCTATATAGTCGCGGTTTCCGCGTTTGGGGAAAGATCCCCCCATCCCGTTTTCAAACAACCCCGAACTCCCCGTCAGCACCAGCCTTTTCACATGCTCCTGATGCTTGATCGTATATAGCAGCCCTATATGCCCGCCTAATGAATTTCCGAGTACAGTGAAATCCTTCAATTTTTTGAGCGCTACGAATTCCTCCAGAAAAACAAGCAGCGTATCCAGGCTGGCCTTCCTGATAGGCAAATCATAAATAGGTAAATTTGGAATTATTACCCTGTATTGAGACCGGAAACCTTCAATGACTCCTTCCCAATTGCTAAGCGCTCCGAATAACCCGTGAAGCAATAGCAGGGGTTCCCCCTCTCCTTCCTCTATAAAACTGAACTTTCCTTCGCGATGTATCTGATAATTCATTACACGAAATTTGTTGATCCTGAATGAGTCGGCTACCAAAAGGGTGCAACTTCAAATAATCATACTTTTATTTTTCCAATCGGCGCCTGGCCGCGTTATTGACAATCCTATACCGGTTTTCTCCCTTTTTCTAATGATACTGTCAATATCTTAGTACAAAACTAGATTTTTTTTTTTCGATACGGCAATTTTTTTATATGAAATTATTCTGACCAATCTTGTTTATTTTCTATTATAGCAACTGCGATGGCTTTTATACATCCGGTAGGGCTGCCCGGGAAGAAACTAAAATGAATCCTAAAAATAACTTTTTCGATACAAACATTGCCTTTTCCAAAGGCATTGGAGATCAGCGTGCTTTGCTGCTGCACGGCGAGCTCGGTATCGAAACTTACCGGGATATGCTGCTTCATTATCCCTTCCGTTATGAGGACCGTACCCTTCTGTATAAAACTACCGAACTGAACAGCCAGCTGTCTTTTGTACTCTTAAAAGGGAAGATCACGGGCATGGCAATGGAAGGCACAGGAGCCAAAAAAAGGCTGACTGCCTTCCTTTCCGACGGCTACGGCGCTGTCGAGCTCGTCTGGTTCCAGGGCATCTCCTGGCACCAGAAAAATCTCAACCAGCATTCGGAATACATTGTATACGGCAAACCTGCCCTTTTTTCGGGGAAGTGGAGCATTACGCATCCCGAGATAGATGCCGTTTTACCCGGACAGCCCCTGCAGGCAAGGCTGACGCCTGTATACCCCATGACGGAAAAGCTGAGAAGGAAGCATATCGACAGCCGTGTCCTTTATAAAGCGGTAGAAAGCATCCTCGAACGCGGCTACTCCGAAATACCGGAAACGCTTCCTCTCCCGCTGATCCGGAAATACCGCCTGATCAGCAAGCAGGATGCCATACTGCACATTCATTTACCTGCCAGTGAAAACTCGCTTCACCAGGCAAGGCGCCGCCTGAAATTCGAGGAGCTGTTTTATAACCAGTTGCAGCTGATCAGGAACAAGTTTTACCAGAAAAGAGAACAACCGGGCGCTGTCTTCGATAATGTAGCGCTTGTCCGTGAATTCTATGAAAAGCACCTGCCGTTCGAGCTGACCGGCGCGCAGGCAAGGGTACTGAAGGAAATCAGGGGCGATATGCGGAACGGCGTGCAGATGAACCGCCTCCTCCAGGGCGATGTAGGCTCCGGGAAGACCATTGTCGCGTTCATTTCCGCCCTGATGGCATTCTCCAACGGCTACCAGGTGTGCATAATGGCCCCTACCGAGATACTGGCAGACCAGCATTTCAGCAATATGCAGAAAATGGCTTCCCGGCTGGGCATCAAGACCGGCAAGCTCGTCGGATCTACCAGGCGCGGCGAAAGAGACATCCTGCACAGCGGCCTCCGCGATGGCAGTATCCAGCTGGTGGTAGGTACGCATGCCTTGCTCGAAGATGAAGTACGGTTTCATAACCTCGGGCTTTGCATCATTGATGAGCAGCATCGTTTCGGCGTAGCCCAGCGGGCACGCCTGCAGCAGAAGAATACGCGCATCAGCCCGCATATCCTGGTCATGACCGCTACGCCGATCCCCAGGACCCTCGCCATGACCCTCTACGGCGACCTCGATCAATCTGAAATAGACGAGCTGCCGCCGGGCCGCAAGCCGGTCGCGACCACTCACCGTTTCGATCGCCACCGGGTTGCAGTTTTCGGCTTCCTCAGGGAGCAGATCGCCCAGGGACGCCAGGTCTATATCGTATACCCGCTTATCGAAGAGTCCGAGAAATCCGATCTCAAAGACCTGATGGACGGCTACGAAAGTATTTCCCGGGCATTCCCGGACATCCACGTCAGCATCCTCCACGGGAAGATGAAGCCGAAGGAAAAGGCATTTGAAATGAACCGGTTTGCCCGCAACGAAACCAAAATACTCGTCGCCACTACCGTTATTGAAGTCGGGGTAGACGTTCCGAACGCTACCGTAATGGTGATCGAGAACGCCGAAAGGTTTGGCCTGGCGCAGCTGCACCAGCTCAGGGGACGCGTCGGAAGGGGAGGCAACCAATCGTTCTGTATACTGATGACAAGCTACAAGCTTTCGGCCGACACAAAAAAACGTATTGATACCATGTGCAGGACCAACAACGGGTTTGAAATTGCGCAGGCCGACCTGGAGCTTCGCGGCCCGGGCGACCTGATGGGGACCCAGCAAAGCGGCGCGGTAGAGCTTAAGGTCGCCAATCTTGCCATCGACGGACCTATCCTGAAAGAAGCGAGGGTTTCCGCACAGGAAATCCTGGAAAACGACCCGGCGCTTGCGGCCCCCGAGAACCAGGTGATACGCGCTCATCTCCGGCACCTCGGTGAAAATGCGACCAACTGGAGCAGGATTGGGTAGAGGAGGTGTAGGTGTCGGAAAGTTGAAAATTGAGAGTTGAAAGTTGAAAGTTCTCCACTCTCCATTTTCAACTCTCAATTCTCAACTTTCAATTTTCAACTCTCAACTCTGTGGTTGTATGCAGACGCAAAGCCTATTTATTAGGTTGCGGCGTATAACGTAGATAAGGCTTCACTACGCGAAGACCTTTTGTAAATCTTTTTTCAGCATCTTCTGTGCTGACGGAGGGCACTACAATCACATCCTCACCTTCATTCCAGTCGGCCGGAGTAGCCACCTGGTAGTTGGCAGTAAGCTGAAGAGAATCTATTACCCGCAGTATTTCAGTAAAGTTCCGTCCGGTAGATGCAGGATATGTTAAAGTCAGCTTTATCTTCTTATCCGGTCCGATCACAAAAACAGAGCGCACGGTAGCTTTTTCGCTCGCATTCGGGTGGATCATATCATATAGCTCAGCCACTTTCCTGCCTTCATCGGCAATGATCGGGAAATTTACTTCCGAGGATGTTACCTCGTTGATATCGGGGATCCACCTGTTATGCGAATCCAGGTCGTCTACGCTGACAGCCAGCACTTTCACCCCACGTTTTTCAAACTCTCCTTTTAACAAGGCCGTTTTCCCAAGCTCTGTGGTACAAACAGGAGTAAAATCGGCAGGGTGAGAAAAGAGAAGCCCCCAGTTATCACCCAGAAACTCGTGAAACCTGATAACGCCTTGTGTGGTATTCGCCTCAAAATCCGGCGCTACATCACCTAATCTTAACGACATATCTGTAAATGTTAAAATAATGATAAAATACTAATCTACCTGTTTAGTAGAGTTACACAAATATACATGATTTGTTTCAAAGAACGAATGTCCGGGCAAATCAAAAACATAAGGTTTTAAAAGTCATACCCTATTCCCGGATAAATCAGTGATCTCCGATAGCCTGTTTTCAGAAATCTCAGTATTATCAGCGATAACTGATATGAAAATCTCTGTTTTTTCCGGAAATTTTCACAAAGATGTCAGAATCCGGAGTCCCGACGGGTTAATCGCATTCCGGAGCGGAAGCGGGCAGTAAATTCTCTGTCACCGTTAACCACAGGGAATTATTACCTTTGTGGCGGATAAGAAGCCTGAGTTATGTGGCGTAATTTGACCGAAGCAGAAGCAGATACGCTGATCGCTGTCGCCGACGGCGACAGGAATGCTTTTGCCCGGCTGTTCTACCGCTACCACCAGGAGCTGGGTGAATATGTCTACAGGCTCACCAAATCCAGAACAATTTCCGAGGAGATCGTCCAGGATGCGTTTATGAAGGTATGGGTCAACCGCTCCGTGCTGCCCGGCATCCGGAGCTTCAGAGCCTACCTGTTCACCATTACGCGCAATCATGCTTTTAATACGCTTCGGGACGAAAGCAGGAAAGCATTCTTAAGCGAAGAATTGTCGCAGGACCTGTTCCTGGTCGAAGACACGGACCATACGGCCGAAGATGAAGAGCTCTACGGGATCGTAGAAAAGGCCGTTGCCCGGCTGCCTCGCCAGCAACAAAAGGTCTGGCGGATGAATAAAGAAGAAGGTCTCCCCTACCAGCAGATTGCAGATAAGCTCCAGCTTTCCCGCGAGACCGTCAAGCGCCATATCGCGCTGGCCATGGCGTCTGTGCTCAGGTATGTAAAAGTGCATCGCAACACGTTCCTGCTGCTGGGCCTGAAATTTTCCGTTTACTGGTTGTAGGATCCGCCGCTCTTGGGAACCGCTCTTCGGGACTTGCAGTCCCGGCCAGGCGCCGCCGAAGCCTCATTATGTCGCCTCCGGCGGCTATTAAAAATACACCATTCTTCCCGCCCCCGCTCAATTTTTTTTTAAAAAAAATCACATCACCTATTGACCCGTTTCCCACCTCGCTGTGTCTTTAGCTATAGAAGCAAAGGAAGAAAATAATGAACAAAGACAAGATAAAGCACTTGTTCTATAAATACTTCAACGATCTGACCACCGATGAGGAAAATCGTGAGCTTGCGCGGCTTCTCCAGCAGCCCAACCTGGAAGACGACGTAAAGCAGCTGATGGAGGAAGCCTGGGATACTTTTTATCCTCATCACAAGATTTTCCCCGGGGAGATCAGCGAAGAGATGCTGTCCAGGATCCTTGGCGGAGAAGAAAAAGCAGGGCAGCACTTTTTCCCGCGCATGCTTTCCTTTTTCCGGAGATCGGCAGCGGCGGCAATTATCATGGTAGCAGCAACAGGCGGCCTGCTTTTCTATTATTTCCGTTCTGACAACAGGTTCGCATCCGATTCTTCCGAAGTAGCGGCTCCGGCTGTCTCGCCCGATATCCTGCCGGGAAGCAATAAAGCCTTTTTAACCCTTTCAGACGGCCGGAACATCATCCTGGACAACGCCAGCCCGGGCTTGCTGACTACCCAGGGCGGTACCCGGATTATCAAGGAAGAGGGCGATCGTCTTGCCTACCAGGCCACCGCTCATGAAGACGAAACCGTATCCGGGTCCAATACGCTCCGTACGCCCCGCGGAGGCCAGTACCACCTCGTACTTCCCGACGGGACGAAAGCCTGGCTCAATGCAGCATCTTCGATTGTATACCCGGTGCGCTTCACAGGAAGCCGCCGCCAGGTCAGGATAGAAGGGGAAGTGTATTTCGAAGTGGCCAAACAGCTGAAAGACAACAGCAAGGTGCCTTTTATTGTAACTGCCGGCGACGTATCGATCGAAGTGCTCGGCACTCAATTCAATGTCAATGCCTACAGCGATGAGGTGGCCATCAAGACTACCCTCCTGGAAGGCGCCGTAAAGGTAACCACATCGAAATCGAGCACCCTGCTCAACCCCGGCCACGAAGCGCGGGTAGCTGCAAAGTCTGACGAAATCCTGATTTCGAAAGCGAACACAGACCAGGCCGTCGCCTGGAAAAACGGCTATTTCCAATTCCAGCAGGCCGGGCTCCAGGAGATCATGCGCCAGCTTTCCAAATGGTATGACGTCGATGTCGTTTACGAGGGCAAGCCTCTGGAAAAGAAATTCACGGGTGAGATCCCCCGCAGCGCTACGCTCCTCCAGGTGCTGGAGATCCTCGAGCTCAACCAGATCCAGCTCAGGATAGTAGACAAACAGGTTATTATCAGAACTTAAACATCCACTTAAAACTACCAGGTATGCGAAAGCCTTTTACTTTTTTTTAACCCCGGTCCCAATTTATGAAATCATTACCAAGTCGCTTCACATGAACAAACCGATCCGTCTGATCAGCATAACGTTCAATGCTGATGGTGTTATAGGCAAAACACTGATTCCCCAATCACTAATCTAAACCTTACAATGTATTTAGGTAATTCTAACTCCAGACAAAAGACCCGCGGCGGTGGGCTCCGCTTGATCCTACCCAAAGTAGCAGCAATGATATTCCTGCTCTTTACCGCAGCTTCTATCAATTCCCAGGCTATGAGCTCCTCTCAGAAAGTAACCCTGACGGCGAAGAACATCTCGCTTGAGGAAGCTTTCAAAATCCTGAAAAAACAATCGGGATACACATTTTTTTATGATCATGAACTGTTGCGCAATGCCAGGAAGATCAACGTTAACGTAAAGAACCTGCCTCTTGAAAAAGCGCTGGACGCCTGCCTGGCAGAACAGTCTATTTCCTACACCATTGTAGGTAAAACCGTAGTGCTGAAACCCGCCAGAAAAGCCGAAGCAGCTACGCCGGCCGTGATCGGGCAGCCTGCGAAAAGCAATGCTGAAATGATGAGAGTCCCGATGGGCTCCCTCAGCGCGCTTCAGCTGAGCACCATTCAGCAATCTATTTTTGAGACCGTAAGAGGAAAGGTAACGGACGAGACCGGCGCCGGACTGCCGGGCGTGAACGTCCTCATCAAGGGTACCTCTCAGGGTACCAGCACCGATGCAGACGGACAGTTCACCCTGAATGTAAGCGAGGCCAACGCGATCCTTGTATTTTCCTTTGTCGGGTACATGCCGCAGGAAGTGGTGGTCGGCGGGCGCAGCAACATCAGCGTGTCTATGCAGGTCGATAACAAATCGCTGGAAGAAGTGGTAGTAACGGCGCTGGGTATCAAAAAAGAAGCCAAAGCCCTGGGATATTCTGTTACGAAAGTCGACGGGGAAGCGTTCACCAAAACCCGCGAAACGAACTTCATGAACGGGCTGGCCGGAAAGGTCGCCGGGGTCAACGTCGTTGCCGGGAATAGCGGGGCCGGAGGCTCGAGCCGGGTAACCATCCGCGGTAATACTTCTATTACGGGCAACAACCAGCCCCTCTATATTATAAATGGCGTTCCGATGGACAACTCCCAGCTGGGCCAGCCCAACGGAACAAATCCTGACTGGGGTGATTCCGCGTCAAGCTTAAATGCGGACGATATCGAAGAAATGACCGTTTTGAAAGGTGCTACCGCGGCAGCTTTGTACGGGTCGCGGGCGAAGAACGGCGCGATCATCATCACCACCAAATCAGGCCGCGGCAGCAAAGGCCTGGGTGTCGAATTCAACACCAACAATACCTGGGAAGTACCCTTGTTTTTGTGGGATATTCAGAACGTATACGGGCAAGGCTACGGCGGATTCCGCCCTGCAGACGCCATCGATGCCGGGAAGCACAGCCAGAACCACTGGGGAGAAAAATATGACGGCAAAATGACCTATCAATACGATGGCGTGCAGCGCCCGTATTCCTATGTAAAAGACCAGGTTTTAAAGGATTACTATAAAACCGGCTTCACTTCCGCCAACAGCGTTTCTTTTACCGGCGGAGGCGACAACGGGTCATTCCGGCTTGGGGTCACCGATATGCGTAACCAGGGAATTGTGCCTAACAACAAAATGAGGAGGAACAACGTCAGCCTGGGTCTTAACCAGAACATCACCAAAAACCTTACGCTCAACGCCAATGTCGACTATATTAATGAGAACGTCGATAACCGGTACATATTCGATACGGGACAGGGGAGCGGCCCAAGCACTATTTTATATGTAAACTCGAACATGCCGACCAGCGCGCTGTCGCCGGGCTATGACGAAAACTTCAAGGAGTGGGTTCTGGGTACCGATGCGAACGCTACCAACCCCTATTTCGCCTTAAACCGGATCACCAACAACAGTAAGAAAGACCGCTTTATTTCGGCGCTGACGGCCCGCTGGAACATTCTCGACTGGCTTTTTGTGCAGGGAAGGGTCGGACAGGATTTCTACCTGTTCAGAACCAACCAGGTCATACCCGACGGAACCGGCTTCCTGCCTAACGGTAAGGCTGTAGAATCCACTCAAAACTTCACTGAAAGAAATTTCGAAGGTCTTATCGGTATCAACAAAGACCTGTCGGGCGACTTTTCGCTGTCGGTCAACCTCGGGGGGAACATGATGTCTAACAACCGTTACGCTACTAACGTAGAGGGGCTGGGATTTGTAATCCCTCAATTCCATGTTGTGAACAACACGTCTGTCCGCAACACCAGCACTACGGCATACAATAAGAAGATCAACTCTCTTTTTGCTACAGCCGAGCTCAGCTATCGCAATCACCTGTTTCTCAACGTAACAGGAAGGAACGACTGGTTCTCTACCCTGAACCCGCAATCGAACAGCTACTTCTACCCTTCTGTCGGAGCCAGCTACGTGCTTTCGGAGGCAATAGAGCTGCCCAAGGCCATCAGCTTTGCCAAGCTCCGGGCAGCTTATGCTTCGGTAGGTGGAGACACTGATCCCTACCTGCTGGATTTCAATTATTCGCTGCTTCCCTACAGCTATAACGGGACTCCTCTCGGTATGGTATCTTCCAGCTTCATTCCCTACCCTAATCTGAAGCCGCTTGCTGTCAACGAAACAGAGCTGGGACTTGATATGCGGATGTTCGGCAATCGCCTGGGCGTGGATTTCTCTTTCTA
>MEDT01000070.1 GCA_001724175.1 Cytophagaceae bacterium SCN 52-12
TTCCAGGACACGCTCCATCGCAAGTCCGTTTACGTCGCCGCTTTCGCCTATGAACAGGTTATAAAAAACAATGAAAAGAGAACCCAGCCCTAAAACAGCCAGGCTGGCAACCCCGATCCCCATAACACTACCCCCTGTAAACGATACACTGAGCGCTTTCTGAAGACTGGTACGCGCTGCCTGGGTGGTGCGCACATTAGACTGCGTGGCAATATTCATACCTATGTAACCTGCAAAAGCAGAGACAAAGGCGCCGATCAAAAATGAGATTCCTATCAGTGAGCTTGAGTTTTCGACAAGCGTGCCCGAATATCCCAGCAGTATGCTGACCACGACCCCGAATACGATCAAAACCCGCCACTCCGCTTTCAAAAAAGCAAGCGCGCCGGCTGCTATGGCATCGGCGATTTCCTGCATCCGGGGATCCCCCGCATCCTGGCGGACTACCCAACCACGCTTAAAGAACATTACCAGCAACCCTACTACGCCGAGCGCCGGCACCAGATACGTAATTGTATTCATATATTAATTTTAATAAACAATTGAACTTAACTTTGCGCAAAGATAGATTTTTATATCATTTAAACACAAAGCTAAATTTTCAGTTCTTCATACGCTTCAGGCGCTCCAGCGAAAGTATAGTAATAATGCTGCCTTTCATGGTAATAAGCTTCTCATCCTTGAAGTCGGAAAGGGTGCGGATCACGGTTTCGGTAGCAGTGCCGACAATCCCTGCGATGTCCTCCCGCGCCATCGAGATGGAGAAAACTTCCTCCCCGTCCTTTCCGTAAATCTCGTAGAGGTAGATCAGCGCTTCCGCCACTCTTTTCCTTACAGAATTGTAAGCGAGCTTAAGCAGGCTTTCCTCGCGCTCCTTCACCTCGTTGGACAGCATCCGTATGAACTTGCCGGCGAGATTCCTGTCTGATTCGAGCAGCTTAAAAAAATCCAGCTTGGGGATGAAGCTGACGACCGAATCTTCCAATGCAATGACCGAGTCCTGGTAGGCCGTCCCTTTCAGAAGGTCTGCATAGCCGAAAAAGTCGCCGACTTTATAAAGCTCGGTGATATACTCTTTACCGAGATCGTTTATACGACGGGCCTTGGCCCTGCCGCTCTCCAGGAAATAGACGCCTCCCGGGTAGGTATTTTCGTTATAGATCCCTTCTTTCTTCTTGTAGGTATGCGTCCGCTTATTTTCAGCCAGATGTCTCAATTCCTGAAAATGCCTGATCTCCCCGAGAAAGGCATTCAATCCTTCGGCATTCCGCGAAAACTTTGATTTCAGAAGCTCGCTTTTGTGTAATCTCACCTCCACTGCCTGAAGCAGCTCGACATCGTCAAAAGGTTTGGTAAGATAATCGTCGGCGCCCAGCAGCATTCCCTTGCGCAGATCCGACTTTTCGGCTTTGGCCGTCAGGAATATAAACGGGATCCCGGCCGTTTCGGGCGAATTCCCGAGGAGATGCAAAACCCCGTACCCGTCCAGTTCCGGCATCATGATGTCGCAAATGATCAGGTCCGGATGCTCGGACTGGGCGAGCGCTACACCTTCCTTGCCGTTCACGGCGCAGATTACTTTATACCCGGACAATTCCAGTATTTCCTGGGTATTTTCCCTAACATCGTTATTGTCCTCTATCAGAAGTATTTTTTTTTCCATCTGCCGAAACCTTAGCTTTTTGTACCTGTAGCGGGTACTTCTATAAAAAATGTCGTTCCAACTCCCAGCTTGCTCTCCACCCTTATGTCGCCTTTCATCAGCTCAAGATATTTTTTGACGATATTCAATCCGAGCCCGGTCCCCTGCACATTACCGCTGTTGTGAGCCCTGAAAAAGCGGTTGAATATGTGGGGCAGGTCGCTTTCGGGAATCCCTATCCCCGAATCCTTTATCTCTATCCGGATCACCCCGTTCTCTACCATGACCTTGAGCCAGATGTCTCCGGACGAATATTTGATCCCGTTTGAAACGACATTGATAATGACGTTTTTCATCAGCTGGCTATCCGCAACAACGATCTTTTCCCCGCTATAGCTAAAGAGGATGGACTGGCCAGGCTTACAAACTCCTCTCAGCTCATCCACCAGCTGCTGGCAAAATACTTCCAGGTTGAACTGGATAGGAATGCATCTCAGGAGGCCCTCCTCCAGCTTTCCGAGGGAAAGAAAATCGTTGAGTATTTCCGTAAGGTTGTTAATGGCGGATTTTACCCGCTGAACGTGCTTTTGCCGCTTATCATCTTCCTCGGTAAGCTTATAGCGGCCGATGAGCGAAACCGACGACAGCATGGTGGCCAGCGGCGTGCGGAATTCGTGCGAGGCAATTGTCACAAATTGCGATTTCAGCTCGTTCAGCTCTCTTTCGCTTTCAAGCGCCCTCAGCACTTCAGCCTTTGATTCGTTCAGCTCTTCCAGGGCGCTCGCCAGCTCTTCGGTACGCTGCCCGACTCTCGCCTCCAGCTCCGCATTAAGCCTGACGATCGCCTCGTTGGCCTCCATAATTGCTTTTTCATGCTTCTTACGCTCGGTGATATCGATGATAAAGCTGACCACAAACTGGCCTTCGCTGGTCGAAAACGGGCTCAGGCTCACCTCTACCGGGAACTCCGAGCCGTCTTTACGAAGGGCCAGCAGGTCACGGCCTATTCCCATCTTCCGGGCCAGAGGCTCGTCCATAAAGCCGTCGCGATGCCGCATATGCTTATCCGAAAACCTCCTGGGAATCAGCAGCTCGATCGTTTTCCCCACCAGCTCGTCGATAAACTCATATCCGAAAAGGCTCAATGCCCTCGGATTGACCATGGCGATACGTCCGGTAGCGTCAACTACCACTATTCCCTCCGTAGCATGCTTAAAGAGAGAATCCAGCATTTCTATGTGACCTTTCAAAGCTTCAGCTTGCCTGATAAAACTAGTTAGCATTCCAAACTTAGAACTAGTTGTATTCACAGCCAACCTAAACACAGCTTTTTTTTTACTTAAAGTCATCTTCATCCTCATTAAATACCATCATCCAAACGCCGGAATACGGGGCAGGCGCCGGGCCCGACACTAAATAGCCTGGCTGAACCGGGCGCTTTCCAGCTTCGCCGACCAGTACCGCTCGTCAAATGCAAGACAGATGTTTCTCAGGAACGACTGGCCGGCCGCGGTCACCTTCAGTTTTCCCGGTCCCAATACCACCAGCCCGTCTTTTTCCATATCCTCAAGATACGTCAGCGCGTCGTACACGGCCTGCACCTGCATAGCAGGATCAGACCAGGTCGTTTCCAGACCACACATGATATTCAGGATATGCCGCCTGACCATCTGATCGTCGGCGGTTAAAGCATGCCCTTTGAAATACGGGAACTTCCTCCCGTTCAGGGCTGCATAGTAATCTTCCACTTTCTTTTCGTTCTGGACATAGGCGGTTCCGGCGTCGCTGATAGCCGAAGCGCCCAGGCCTATGAGCAGCTTTGCATGGCTCACCGTATAGCCCATGAAATTCCTGTGAAGCTCTCCTTTGCCGGCAGCCAGGCAAAGCTCATCTTCAGGCAGCGCAAAATGGTCCAGCCCTACCCCGACATACCCCGCTGCTCCGAAAAATGCGCACGCCCCGCTGTATAACTCCAGCTTTTCTGCCGGGTCAGGGAGGTCTTTCTCCGAAAATTTCCGCTGCCCGGGCTTCAGCCATGGTACGTGGGCATAGCTGTAAAGCGCGATGCGGTCGGGCCGCAGCTCCCCTACCTTACGGATAGTGTCCATAAAGCTGGTATATTTTTGCAGGGGCAGTCCGTAGATAAGATCGAAATTCACAGACTGGTAGCCCATAGCCCTGGCCAGGTCCGTGAGGTTTTTCACGTCTTCGAAGGTCTGGAACCGGTTGATGATATCGAGAACGACAGGATCGAAATCCTGGACTCCTATACTGATACGCCGGAAGCCGAGGTCATAAAGCACCTGCAGATGCTCAGGCGTCGTATTCCCCGGGTGCGCCTCAAAGCTGAAATGCTGGTCCGGCGCTACGCGCGCATCTTCCAGCAGGCTTTTCAAAAGCTCTCCCAGGTTAGCGGCGCTGAAAAAAGTGGGAGTGCCTCCTCCCAGGTGGATTTCCTTGATAACAGGCTTTTCGCCGAACAGGGCCAGGTATCTCCTCCATTCCTTCAAAACCGCCTGCATATAAACTTTCTCTACCGCATGGTTGATCGTGATGCGGGTATTGCATCCGCAGTAGGTGCACAGGCGCTCGCAAAACGGGAGATGAATGTAGACGCTTATTCCATCCCGGCCGTTGGTAGCTTCGAAAGTATTTTTTACCGCGTTTTCCCAGAGAGACTCTTCAGGAGGCGTTTTGTCCCAGTAAGGCACGGTGGGGTAGCTGGTGTACCTGGGCGCCGGGATATCATACTTTTGCAGGAGATCTGGACTCATAGTATTCTTTTTCTCAAAAGTAGATGGCATAAAACTGAAAAAATATGACTTATATCAGGAAGAGCGCTCTCTCCTGTCAAAACTTGCTCCGGGATGGAATTATCTTATTTGCCCACGCAGACAGGGATTGCGTCGGAAGCCTCATGGTGCGCGTGTGCCGGGACCGGCAGCAGTCCCCGGACGATAAGAATGATACCGGCTATGGCGACCAGGTAAGGCGTGGCCCGTTTGAAAGCGAGCCGCCATTTGACAGAAGCCCACTGCCCCAGGAAGCCGGTAGCAAGCATAGCAGGCAGGGTACCGGAGCCAAACAGCGCCATATAAGCTGCGCCCGATGCGGCATCCGGCAGCGCCAGGGCCGAAGCCAGCGCCAGGTAAACCATGCCGCAGGGTATCAACCCGTTGAACATCCCCATGACGGTCAGCGACCCAAAGCCGCCTTTCGGCAGCCGGCTTTGTATGTTACCGTATACAAATGAGCTGCCGCGGGTCACCATTCCCTGAAAGGGTAATTTCTCCCACCAGTTCAGAGACCCCATCGCCGCAGCCAGCATCAGTCCCCCGGCGGCCACCGAAAGCCAGTTTTGCCAGTGGCCGAGCGACGCCGCGAACCCTATGCTCCCTATCATTGCACCCAGCAGGGCATATACAGAGATCCTTCCCAGGTTATAAAGTATAATTCCCAACGCTTTACCGGCGCCCGAGCGCCTGTGAACAGGCAGCGCCAGTGCTATAGGCCCGCACATGCCTACACAATGCAGGCTGCTGGTCAGACCCAGTATAAAAGCAAGGTAAAACATCGGCTGCTCTCTTTAGTTCATTATCCTGATCACACCTTCATCCCAGTAAGTCGTGTTATCAGCGGTCCAATCGAGCTGCAGATGATAGCGGCCGGGCTTAAAGGAAGACCTGGAAATTCTCTGGACCCCGTCGCTGTCCGGCTTTACCGGAACGGAAAAATCGTTCCTGTTATCTGCCGGACAATACAGGATCACGTTGCCCCCCATCGTTTTCCCGGATAAATTCCCCGGGAATACTATCTCAAGGTATTCGTCACCCACCTTCCATGTGATCGGCTCGGTGAGCTTCCCGGAACGCGACATTTTATCTATTTTCTGCTGATGAGCCAGCTCCATCGCATAATAGTCATCTGTTACCAGGTCTATCTTCTGGCTGACGCTCATCCCGACAAGCACGAGTATCATCAGCACGAACCCGCAGTACAGCATCGCAATCTTCCATCCCCAACTTATTTGCCATTTCATTATTGTAAAAGTTAATTAGTTGATGTGATGATGAGTTGATGTGGTGATGAGCTGATTGTCACTCCTCATAGCTATCGGGACATTATCACATTATCACATTATCACATTATCACACTGCCTCATTCTCTAATTCCCGGCGCCATGAAAGTCGTTTCGAAGCTTTCAAGACGTTCCCCCTTCTCATAGACCCCGAGCTTCAGATGTACTTTCCGCTCTTTGATCTTATCTGCCGGTATGAGGATAAAAACGGTTCCCTGCACACTTCCGGTTGGTTCGAGCGTCAGGTCGGGATTACCGGCAAATTTCAGCGTTCCCTTTCCGTCCTCCAGCCTCAGCTCCGGCACAATCTGCTCATTGGTCTTGTTGTATATTTTAAAGTTATAAAGATTACTGATAGTTCCGTCAGGATTTTCTATATAGCGCGTGCCGGGCACCCTTAACATGGTAGTCTCCGTAGATGTCCTGTTGAACATGGCATAGCCCAACCCGCCCCACAACGCTGTCAGCACGACGATATAACCGACAGCTTTAGCTGAAAACCTGCTTTTTTTCCTGGATACGATTACTTCTTCCGATTCGTAGCGGATCAGCCCCCGCTCAAATCCCACCTGGTCCATCATATGGTCGCAGGCATCGATGCAGGCGGTACAGTTGATGCACTCCATCTGCGTCCCGTTACGGATGTCTATGCCGGTAGGGCATACCCTCACGCACTGGTAGCAATCTATGCAGTCACCCGACTGACGCTCCTGTCCTTTCCTGAGCTTACCCCGTTTTTCTCCCCTCACATGATCATAAGCCACTACGACCGAGCTTTTATCGAGCAATACGCCCTGCAGGCGGCCGTAGGGGCAAACTACCGTGCAGGCCTGATCTCTCAGCCACGTAAAAATGAAGAAGAAGATCAAAGTAAAGCCCGCAACTCCCAGAAACAGGCCCGGATGCTCGGACACCGGGTGCGTAACGATCTTGCCGACTTCCGCTACTCCCAGCACATAGGCCAGCAGAAGATTGGCGATCAGGAAGGAAATCAGCAAAAAAATCGTCCATTTCAGTGCTTTTTTGGTAATCTTCTTACGGTCCCACGGCGCTTTGTCGAGCGCGCGCTGCTTGTTCCAGTCGCCTTCTATGGCGTATTCTATTTTACGGAAAACCATCTCCATAAAAACCGTCTGGGGACAAGCCCAGCCGCACCAGAGCCGTCCGAACAGGTTCGTAAAAAGCGAAACGAAGACCAGGAACGACAACATGCCCAGCCCGAATATCCAATAGTCCTGCGGACCGATGAATACGCCGAAAATAATGAACTTTCTCTCCAGGATATTGAAAAGAAAAAGAGGCTGCCCGTTGACATGGATAAACGGGGCCGAAAACATCAGGCCCAGCAGGACTATCGTAAAAACAACCCTCCTGTTATGCCATTTACCTTTTGGCTTCTGCGGGTAAAACCATATTCTCTTCCCGTAGTCGTCTACTGCCGAAAAGTGATCCCTGAAGGATTCATCTGTTTCGGAAGGATTTATTGAAGACTTCATCTGTATAAGGTTTTAGCTGTTGGCTGTCAGGTTTTAGCTCTTTGTCATCGGTGCCGCCTGCGCGGCATGGTCTAGACCTAAAACCTGATACCTTACTGCTTATGACTATTTCATAGTAACATTTGAGGTAAGCGGCGCCCGGAGAAAAGAGCCTTCTTCAGGCGCCGTCGTTTCTTCTACTGGTTGCCGACGGCCGGAGCCGCGACGGCCGCTCCCTCCTCCCACAGCTCACCCTGGGGTTCCTTCGGATTGGCAGGCGTGGTGCCCCTCAGGCCGGAGACAATGTAGCTGGCCACAAACTGAATCTCCTGCGGCTTCAGCTGCTTTTCCCAGGCGATCATCCCCTTTTCCGGTACGCCGTGTTTGATCACTTTGAAGACATCGCTCAGGCTTCCTCCGTGCAGCCAGTAGCTGTCGGTCAGGTTGGGGCCTACGGTACCTCCGCCGTCTTCGGCATGGCAGGCCGCGCAGTTGGCTGTGAACAACGCTTTTCCTTTTTCGAGATCTGCCGGCTCCGTCGCCAGAACGACCGAATTCTCGTCTATCTTGGCGCCTTCACGTTCGAGAAAAGCTGCTTTCTGAACTGCCGCCGCCTGTAAATCCTTTTCAAGCTCTGCCTGGGGAAGGTCGCCTATGGAAAAAACGTGGTAGATCAGCAGGTAAATCACCGAGAAAAGGATCGTGCCCTGGAACAGGAATGCGAGCCACGGCGGCATCCGGTTGTCAAGCTCCTGGATACCGTCATAATCGTGCTCCTTGATGAGGATCTTGTCCTCTTCGGAAAGCGAGACGTTGATCCCGCGGAATTTCTTCCACCAGCTTTCAGAAAAGAGGACCGACTCCTGCTTCTCAGGCGCTACGCGGTTATTCAATTTATTGACGAGCATCGCTACCTGTACAAGGATCGCCCCAAGCAACAGCGCGACAAAAACAATAATGATGATAACGATATAAAGCAGCAGCTCGTCATTTCCGGCAGCGGCGGGTTTTGCTTCCTGTGCAAAAGCTCCCAAAGATCCCAGCACCAGGAAAGTAGTAAGTATGGCTTTTCTGGGAGTGCCGTCGTCCAGCGGCAGATTGCTCATATGTTTGACGTCTTTCTTGTTCATAGACAGCACATACCACAGAAGACCGACGAAAAAAGCAACGAAAAGGAGGAGCGACACCAGCGGATAAAGCCCGATATCGGCTATTGTATCAAGATAATTTCTGAATTTCATTTTAGTCCTTTCTTTAGATCATGAACCTTTAATAAGAGGGTGCGGAAAACACCCTCGCTGCTTTCTATCGCGGGTTGTTTTCGGCCTTGATATCGGTTCCCAACCTCTGCAGATAGGCGGTCAGCGCGACGGTCTCTTTGGTCGGACCGGTCTTGATCCCGGCATCCCCCAATCTCGCCACCACTCCTTCGGCCTGCACCATCAGGTCTTTATTGGCCTCATGCTCAAATCCTTTTTCATAGGGTACGCCCAGGATCTGCATCGCCTTTATTTTTTGGGATGTGCTCGCGGTATCCAGCTCGTCGTCCAGAAGCCACGAATAGGAAGGCATAATGGATCCCGGAGACATGCTGGTAGGATCTTCCATATGGTTGTAGTGCCAGGAGTCAGGGTACTTGCCCCCAAGGCGGTGCAGATCCGGGCCGGTCCGCTTGGATCCCCACTGGAACGGGAAATCATACACGAATTCTCCGGCTTTGGAATACTCGCCATACCGCTCGATCTCATCCCTGAAAGGACGTATCATCTGGGAATGACAGGTATAGCAGCCTTCTCTTACATAGATATCCCTTCCCTGCAATTCGAGCGGCGTATAGGGCTTGACGCTTTCGATGGTCGGTATGTTCGAATTGATCATGAAGGTGGGGATCATCTCAACGATCCCCCCGATAGCGACGACAACCAGGGAGCCTATGGTAAGCAGCACCGGCTTTCTTTCAAACCATTTGCGGTGCCAGTATTCATCCTGGTGGTGCTGCTCTCTCAGGGACGGCGCCTGCACCTTTTCAGTTTCTTTCAGCTCCCCGGCTTTCGCAGTTTTGAGCAGGTTATAGATCATGACGACCCAGCCGATGAGGTAAAGGGTTCCGCCGACCCCGCGAAGCGCGTAATAAGGAATAAGCTGCGTAACGGTTTCCAGGAAGTTAGGATATTTGAGGAAGCCGTCGGCGGTAAATTCACGCCACATGGCGCTTTGCACCCACCCGGCCCAATACATCGGGATGGCGTAAAACAGGATACCGATCGTGCCGATCCAGAAGTGAAAATTAGCCAGTTTCTGAGAGTAAAGAGGACGGTTATACAGCCTCGGGAAGAGCCAGTACAGTATACCGAAAGTAAGGAACCCGTTCCAGCCCAGGGCGCCGACGTGTACGTGGGCGACTATCCAGTCGGTATAGTGCGCAATCGCGCTGACGTTTTTAAGAGACAGCATCGGCCCCTCGAACGTTGCCATACCGTAGGCCGTAACCGCCACCACCATAAATTTCAGCACTACGTCGTCTCTGACCTTATCCCATGCCCCGCGCAGGGTCATCAGGCCGTTGATCATCCCGCCCCATGAAGGCGCGATCAGCATGACTGAAAATACGGTACCCAAAGACTGGGCCCAGTCGGGAAGAGCTGTATAGAGAAGGTGGTGCGGGCCCGCCCAGATGTACAGGAATATCAGCGACCAGAAGTGGACAATCGAAAGCCGGTAAGAATAGATAGGCCTGTTGGCAGCTTTCGGCAGGAAATAGTACATGAGGCCCAGGTAGGGTGTCGTGAGGAAAAACGCCACCGCATTATGCCCGTACCACCACTGGACCAGGGCATCCTGCACGCCGGCATAGACGGAATAGCTTTTGGTAAGAGAAATGGGTAATTCAATGCTATTGACGACATGGAGCAGGGCAACCGTGACGAAAGAGGCTATGAAAAACCAGACCGCGGCATATATGTGCTCCGTGCGGCGGTGAATGGTGGTCATGATGAGGTTGATCATCGCGAGCACCCATATCACTGCGATCGCAATGTCGATGGGCCATTCGAGCTCGGCGTATTCCTTGCCGCTGGTGAGGCCCAGCGGAAGCGTGATCGCCGCCATAATGATGATCGCCTGCCATCCCCAGAAATGGATCTGCCCGAGGAGCTTGCTGTACATAGGCGTTTTAAGTACCCTCGGAGTGGCATAGTACATCCCGGTAAAAAACCCGTTTCCGACAAAAGCAAAGATCACTGCATTTGTGTGAAGCGGACGTATCCTCCCGAAAGTTGTATAAGGAAGATCAAGATTGAGCCCCGGGAATACCAGCTGAAAAGCAGCAAGAACCCCGACAAGCATCCCCACGCCTCCCCATATCACGGTGGCCAGCGCGAAATTCCGTACGAGCTTATTGTCGTACTCAAACTCGTCCAACGTTAAATGAGGTGTGTTGGTTTTGGCAGAGATTTCCATAAATGGATGGTTAAAAATGAGTTATATTAGATTGAGAATTGGTTACTCCCTGGTTGGAATGGGTCCGCGGCCGGCCGTCGGACGCGAATTACCCCGAATTATTCTTCGGGGTATCTGCCGGTTCCTCATCATCGAAAAGAATCCTGATCGAAGGCGTAATGTCATCGTCGAACTGTCCTGATCTCACAGCCCACAGGAAGACGAAGAGAAATCCTCCTGCTATCGCAAGGCCCGCGGCTATCAAAATATATATTGCGCTCATATGTTCTTAGCTCAGCTCACAAATGTATCGGCCTGCGGCAGAATGGATCATGACCTGTAACAGGAGCAAAAATGACATTTGTCATAAATTTTTAGCTTTCATCAGCTGCCTGGCTTTCAGGCGGCTCGTCAACGTGGTAAACAGGATGATGCTTACCGAGCTGGCGGGCATCAGGATAGCCGCAACGACGGGCTCCAGCTCCCCTTGTACAGCAAAATAAAGGCCGACAATATTATAGATCACCGATATCCCGAAGCTGCCCGTTACGATACGCCGCCCGGCAACGGCAAGCCTTACAAACGCGCCTATATCCTTCAGGCGGCTTCCTTCCAGGATAGCATCGCTCGCCGGGGTGAAATTATTGATATTGTCGGATACCGCTACGCCTACATCGCTCTGCATCAGGGCGCCCGCATCATTGAGCCCGTCGCCCAGCATCATGACAGCCTCCTTACGGCTTCCCTGGAGCTGCCTGACAAAGTCGAGCTTATCCTGGGGTGTCCGGGAAAAGCTGAGCTTTTCCTCGCCTCCGAATACCTCCGAGAGGAAAGCCATATCCGTAGGCCTGTCGCCCGAAAGCATGCAGGCCTCTATACCGTCCCTCTCCAGCGACCGTACCGTCTCTTTCAGCCCGTCCCTGTATTTGCTTTCCACTTCAAAAAAGCCTCTGACCATGCCGGCAAAAGCGACGTAAACCCTTGAAGTCCTGGTTTCTTCTTCACCTGCGCCGGTCTCCCCTACCCAGCGACCCGATCCCAGGCGCACCGTCACGCCGCCGCAGACTGCTTCCAGGCCGCCGCCTGCCTGCTCTTTATACTGCTTCAGCCCCGATACGCTGAATACCCCGGTTTCTCCGGCCTGCCGCTCCAGGAATTCGCGGATCAGGCGGCTCAGCGGGTGGACCGACTGCTTCGAAACTTCGGCTATCATACCTTTTTCGGCAGGCGTCAAAGGAATTCCTTTGAACCTGACCTCCGCTGCATCCGGCAGGGTGAGCGTCCCGGTCTTGTCAAATACGACCTTCTTTATCCCGGAAAGCTTTTCGAGGATATGCGCATTTTTAAGATACAGGCCGTTACGCCGGAATATTGCCAGCAGGTTGCCGTTGGTGAAAGTATCGGAAAGCAGCAGGGCACATGGGCATGCAATGATCCAGACCGTCGTCATGGCGTCGAACCCCCTTTTGAAATCCCCGGCCCATGCCCAGCAAATCCAGCTGACGCTGCCCGCCAGGAAGACGGCTATGGTGAAGTACCGGTTGATGAAGCTGGTCAGGCGGCTTTCCTCCTCGTCCCTGTCCTGGGTAAACACATCGTTGTTCCAAAGCCCGGTAAGATAGCTCTGGGCTACCTTTTTCGTTGCTTCCAGCTCTATGGAGGCCCCTGATATCTTACCGCCGGCATACACCTGCTCGTTCATGGTTTTGATAACCGGAGCGGATTCGCCGCTCACGAAGCTATAATCGATAGCCGCCGTTTCCGATATCAGCCGGCCGTCGCAGGGGATCATCTCGTTGCTCCGGATGCGCAGGCGATCGCCCGGCTCAATTTCCGAAATCTGCTTCTGCGAATCGACCCCGTTCTTTATAACCGAGACCGCTACCGGGAAAAAAGACTTATAGTCCCGGTCAAAAGAAATGAGTGAATAGGACTTATCCTGGAAATACCGGCCGATCAGCATAAAAAATACGATGCCGGTCATGGAATCCAGGTAACCCGACCCGGTCTGCGAAGCTATCTCGAAGAGGCTCCGCACAAAAGTCACGAGGATAGCCAGCGCTATGGGCGCGTCGATGTTCAGCTGCCTGTTTTTAATAGCTTTCCATGCGGAAACAAAAAAATCGGAAGAGCAGTAGAAGAACACCGGGAGCGACAGCAGTATCGAAAGCGCTCCGAAAACGGCTTCGGTCTCGCTGCCGAGGCCCGTACTGCCTATTATGGTGAAATAGTCGGAAAGTCCCATGAACATAATATTGCCAAAGGCAAATCCGGCTATTCCTATCTTATAGATCCTTTTGCGATCGAAACGCGACGTTTTCTTTCCCTCCAGGTCGTTGAGACTGATGTAGGGCTCATACCCTACCGAGCTCATCAGCCCGGCCAGCCCGCTCAGCTTAATAGCCTCATCCCGTATACTTATACGCACGGTTTTTTCCGGGAAATCGACGAGAGCCGCCGTCACGCCGTCGTGCAGCTTATGCAGGTTTTCAAGCAGCCAGATACACGAGCTGCAGTGCATGGACGGTATGTACCAGTTGACCTGGGTGACGCCGTTTTCGCTGAAGCTCACTACCTTCTGCCTTATTTCGGGCAGGTCGAGATACTGGTATTTGCCTTTGTAATAACTCCTGTCCGGGCTGTTGCCCTTCGCGTCCGGCAGCTTGTAGTACGCACAGAGGTCCTTTTCTTTCAGGATGCTGTATACTGCCCGGCAGCCATTGCAGCAGAAAGATTTCGAGTCATAACGGATCGCGGTATTATCGCAGGGCAGGCCGCAATGGTAACAGGTTTCTTCTACGAGGTTTTCCGATGTATGAGTGTATAAATCTGCTTTTTCCATTACTTTTTTCCTCGGGCTGTCCCAGTTACCCGGCTTTTTTCAATTCAAACCCTGTCCCAAAATTGAGCCTTCCCTACCACGAAATTTATGATCCGGGTCATAGGTGACAATGATCAAAATCATTTTACGGCTACCCGTATCAAAAAAGTCAAATTTTTTACCAATATAGATAAAAAAATCTCACCTTTTTGTTATTCTCAGGAAGAGATAAGATAGCAAAAAGCCCGCAAGACCGGCCAGGCAGGCAAGCAGAACAGCGCCTGCGGCATACTGCACGAAGTGAAGATGAATGGTTTGGAGGGTTACCTCCTTCCAGCTTCCTATTTTGACCGCCGGCTTGGAAAAGAAGATTTCCCCCGTTTTATAGCTGGCATATACGATGACCGGTATCATCGGCGGGATACTGATATTGGCTGCCAGGAAAAACAGGATCTTATTGAGGCGCAGCGCGATGGCTGCCGGTATGCCCACCATCAGCTGAAACCCCCATATGGGCACAATCCCCATAAAAAGGCCAAACCCGACGGAAGCTGCCTTTCTGGCCTCCGATTCCCCGGACCTGAAAAGCTCGTCCCTGATGGTATTCATTATCCCTTTCTCCAATAACCGCTTCAACAAGCGCCGGGGCAGGTACCAGGCAAGCGTCAGCAGAAAAAACCAGGTATTGAGCAAGCTGATCCTCGAGAAGTCCCGGAAAGGACGGAAGTGGCTTACACGCTCGTCCGGGTCATATTTTACGCGGACCGGCACCGAGGCAAACCTGACGCCGCGCCAGGCCATCTTAACGATCACCTCGATCTCGGTTTCAAATTTTTCCGTTACCAGCCTCATCGTTTTCAGCGGCGCCAGCGGGTATAGCCGGTAGCCTGTCTGTGTGTCAGGCAGCTTTATCCCGGTATGAAACCAGAACCAGAAGCTGGAGAACTTATTCCCGAAAGCGCTTTTGCCCGGGACGCCTTCCTGGTCCATATTACGGCTGCCCATCACCAGGCTGCCCGGCTGCTCAAGCGCAGCCTTTACAAAAGCCGGTATGTCATCTGCAAAGTGCTGCCCGTCGGAATCGATCGTGATGGCATTGTCGAACCCCCGTTCTATCGCTTCCCTGAAGCCGCGCCTCAGCGAATAGCCCTTGCCCCGGTTGCGCATATTCTCCAGCACGATGATCCTACCCCTGTATTCTTCCAGGATCTCCGCAGTTGCGTCGGTCGCCCCGTCATTGATCACGATCGTACGATCCTGCCCGCTGTATGCCCATACCTCTTCCAGCACCCGTTTCAATGTCCGGGCATTGTTGTAGGTAGGAATAATCACGCAGCAATTAATACGGGCAAGCATTCGAAATCAAACCTTTAAGCCTCCCTGTAGCAGGCAGATAACCTGAAAAAAACCTCCGACTGAAAGCTTCCGCTCGCCTGGACGGTATATTCGTCACCGGGTGTCCAGCTCACTGATATCCCGATCTGCGGATACCGCCCGGGATCATGAGCCGAAAGGAATTTACATTGCCGCATCCTGACCATCTCCAGGGATTTGCCCAGAAGGCTTTCAAGGAGCTCCTTCACCATCTCCGCTAAAACGACGCCCGGCGTAACGGGCCGCCCTGGAAAATGACCTTTATAGAGCGGGTGATCTACTTTTACAAGCAGATCGAAAGTCACCGTCTCGCCGGTATCCGAAACGCTTTGAAGAAAATAAAGGTCATTTAAAAGCATCTGGAAACGATTTCAGATATGCAAAAATAGTAAAACTGCGCGCTGCGACTGTGCTGCCGCCGGGCTGGCAGCTGATATCCTGCAACCGAAAGCTCTTTTAAAACTTTGTAAAAAGCGAGGGATCGAACGGGATATTGATCTTTTCATTCCGGAAGGTCAGCACCTGCCTGTCCCCTCCCTTTTCAAAAAAAACCAGCTCTTTCAGTCCCATCGTTGATTTGGAAAACAGCATCTCCAGCCTGTCATAGCGTTGCCTGAGGCGCTTTTCCACCGGCGTCATCACCATACGGTAGCCGTCTTCGTTCTGAAAGAGCTCCTTCTCAAACTCCCTGCCCGACTGATAGTCGCCTCTTACGATCATGAGCAGCATATCGCGGATCATGCCCGTCATATGTCCTGCTGACCTGATATTTTTCTCTTTCCCTCCTTCGCTTACCCTGAGGCTGCTGCCGTCGATCATGATCACATACGAACCGGGATCGGTTTGCTCCCAGCGCATCCGGTCTTTCTTTTCAAAATAAAACTTCCCGGACGACTTCTGAGGTTCCTTCAGATAAGATACATGCCTTACCTCGGTAAAATCGGCCTGGATGGTATTCACCTTTTCAGATCTTTGCTTCAATGCCGCATATACCCGGTCAGGCTGATCTACCTTCCTGTAGTCCTGCGCATCGCTTACTGCCGGATAAAAAAGCATCACGACCCAGAGTATTACCAATTTCATGTGCATCATTATAGATTACATACTAAGCCTGCCTATTTCTATGCCCTTGTCCCTGCAATAATCCAGGAAAGAAGGAAGCGCTTCCGCTGTCTGGGGGAGCGTATCGTGCATCAGGACGATCCGGCCGCCGCGTACCCCGGAAACAAGCCTGGCCAGAAGCCTGGCGCTGCTCCCGGTCACCGTGTCGTAGCTCCTTAGCGACCAGCCCACCGATACCAGCGCGAGCGAAGCCAAAGCACGTGAATACCTGGGATTCGTCACCCCGAAAGGCGGGCGGAATAACCTGATCTTCTCTCCCGAAATCTCTTCCAGTACCCGGCTGCACCTCACCAGGTCTTCCCTGAGCTTATCGGCAGAAAAAAAGCCCAGCCAATAGCTGTGGCTATAAGAATGGTTCCCTATCTCATGCCCATCCGCCAGGATCTGCCGTACCAGGTGCGGGTATTTTTCCGCCTTTTCCCCGATCAGGAAAAAAGTAGCCGGCACGCGCTTTTCCTTCAAAACGGACAAAACAGCGGGGGTAACCGCGGGGTCGGGGCCGTCGTCGAAAGTGAGGGCTACGGCGCGGCTTTTCAAACGATTTTGCGAGCGGATGAACCAGTTGGCGCCGATTACGGCCGAGCCGTAAATGGTAAGAGCGATCCACATAGCGGCAACAGTCCCCAAAGCAATCGCACGTATCTCCCGGTCTACCGGCAGGATCAATAGCAAAGCTGCCGCCAGCAGTGCGATAACGATGGAAATCCTATGCTTCAAATCCTTTCAGAAGTATAAGCCCCAGGTTCAGGGGATTCAGTTCGTTTACGATCAATACTTTCTTATTCGTGCCCGCCGGTTCCAGGAAATCGGCCCCGTAATGAAACGCAAAGCCCGATGCCGTCGGGTACAGGCCGCAAAGTTCCGTATAGTCGACTGTAGCGCCCTCAAATTCCCTGTCCTCTCCGGGTTGTCTGCCCGCCCGCAGGACCATATCCACCTCATTCCTGTCCAACCCGTGCCGGGCAAGGAAGCTATCGGTTATCTTTTTCCTGTCGCCCCCTGCCCCGGTGAAGACATCCACGTCGAGTACCTCTGCCAGTGTGGTCTCCGAAGCCGTATCGGACAGCACAAAAAAAGAAACGCCGGAAGTCAGCACACTATTATCATAGCCCCATTCGGCGGCCAGCCTGTCAAGAAAAGGGATATGCTCATCTGCTGCGCCAACAAGTACATCGCCCCCGCTTTCTTCCAGCCTCATCATGCCGTCGAGCAATGCCATTTCAAATGAGACCGTGTTCTGGGTATGCGTTATATTATAGGAATGACAGCCCAGGCTGAGCGAGATCTGCCCCGCTACGGTATTGTGGGTGGAAAGAATAAACGCAGTAGGCGGAATCAGGCCTTCGAGGGTAAGAAAGTTGGACAGGAACTTTTCGGTATCCTGCAGACAGCCCAGCCCTGTTCCCACGATAATGCCTGAAGGTGACGATACGCCGGCCTGCCGCAGCGCCTGAGCCGCAGAGGTGACGCCCATCCGCAATATCCGGCTCATACGCCTGAGCATGACGGGATCAATATAATCCCGGTATGCCGGCTGAAGCGGCTCACTGCCCTTTTCAAGCCTGGCAATCGAGCCGGAGAATCCTTTTTCTCCAAAGGTCGGCTGATGCGAAATAGTAGAAGCCCCGTTGATGAAAACCCTGCTCTTCATATAGATCAAAGCGTAAAAACCAGCGAGGAGTTATTGCCGCCAAACCCGAACGAATTGGACAACACCGCATCTACCGTACATTTTCCGGGCTCGGTCACGGGCACCAGCCCGGTATCGCGGATCGCTTCGGCAAAGTTCAGGTTAGGCCATATCATTCCTTCTTTGATCGCAAGAAGGGAATATACCGCTTCGATCGCCCCGGCGGCGGCCAGGGTATGACCTGTAAAGGCCTTCGTCGAGCTGAAAAAAGGTACGGAAGCGCCGAATACGTTTTTAAGCGCTACGGATTCCGAAAGGTCGTTGTTAGGCGTACCGGTGCCGTGGGCATTGACATAGGAAATATCGGCCGGGGTCAGCCCGGCTGTGCGGATCGCTTCGGCAATCGCCAGCGTCGCGCCTTTTCCTTCAGGCGAAGACGCCGTCTGGTGATAGGCATCTGCGGCATTGCCCCAGCCTCTCACCCGGCCCAACGGACGGTTTCCCGTTACCTGGAAGCTCTTTTCGGATTCCATCAGCAAAAAGGCCGCTCCTTCACCCAGGTTCAATCCTTTCCTCGCCTCGTCAAACGGCCGGGTCCATTCGCTGTCATAGATCATCAGCGATTCAAAGCCATTGATCGTGAAGCGGGTAAGCGCGTCAGATCCTCCTACAAGCACCCTGTCGAGCCGGCCGCTCCTGAGCAGGCGGGCGCCCAGCATAATGGCGTTGGCCCCGGAAGAACACGCGGTGGAAATCGTATTCACATAGCCCGAAATACCGAGGAATTCTGCTATCGTTTCGGAAGTGGTGCCGCTGTCATGGCATACGAGCACGCCGTAGTCAGCCGGTCTGCCGGCCAGGAAGTCGTCGTAGAAAACCTCGCTCTTATCCATACCGCCTACCGACGTTGAAGCAATAAGCCCGGTTTTCAGCCCCGGAATGTGCCGGTTATCTCCCCAGGCCTCCAGTGCAGCGGTCATACCGAGCAGCGATGTCCGTGAAACGGGAAGACGGGAAAACCCCAGATCGCGGGCAAGCGTCGCGTCATCAAAAGCTACCCGGCCTGCCATTACCGCCTCTTTACCGGGCCCGGCTGCAACAGCCGTGATCCCGGATTGCTTATGTAAAAGGGCATGCAGGTTTTCGCCAACGCTTCTGCCGATGGCCGAAATCACCCCCATACCGGTTACATAGGCATCAGTAAGCATTTATTTCCTGTGCTTCTCAATATAATCGGCCATCGAGTCGATGGAGTAAAATACGACTTTACCCTCTTCCGGGTTTGTTACGTTGATCTGGTAATGTTTTTCAAGAAGTACGATCAGCTCCAGGGCGTCGATCGAATCCAGGCCTGCTCCTCCTTCTCCGAACAGCGGAGCACTGTCTGTAAAATCCTCTATCCTGACGTCCTCCAGATTCAATTGTTCTATAATGTGTCTCTTTAATTCCTCTTTTAAGGTCGCGGTTGCCATTCTTGTCAATTATCTGTCTGCTGTTTTAATATTACTAATGCCGGTATAACTCTTCCAGACGGCTCATAAGTTCATCCCGGCTCCCGTCTCCGGTCTTATCTATAGTAAAAACCAGGGCATCGGGGCCGTTTATCACGTTCACCCAACCTCCGATCACCCATTCTGCGCCGTCGTCCAGCAACAGTGTGCTGTGGTCGGTGAAATAGGCAGGTGCGAAATTAGGAAAAACGGCAAACATATGCTCCCCGTACCATTTGTTTCGGATCGAGATTTCTCCGAGCGCTATATTGGGCAGCGTATATACGAACAACGAAGGCCCGGGCAGCCGCTCGATTTCATAGCTGTCCCTGAACCGGATATCGGTGTCGGAGCTCGATTCCGAATTCGCGAACAGGAGCGCTACAGCGTCTTCAGGGGCGGAGGCCGGCCCGGGACAGGACAACTTCAGCAGCTCGACCCCCAGGAAGGAAATTTTGGACAGCAGGTCCATCTTGTAGAACTTGGGATAATCCTGCGCGATATGCCGGTAAAGCGCAAGCAGCTTCTCCGCTGTATCTGCGGCGCCGTCAAACGCAAGCAGCTTCTCCCCGTCAAGGAAGGCGCCTTCGCTGTTGATCCGGCAATAATGGATGATCCTGCTCATATCTTTTCAATAATCAGCGCTGCATTTCCCCCGCCGAAACCCGAGGCGGTCTTAAGAAAGATCTCCTTTTCCGGGGCCTGGTTCCCGGTCAGCACGTTCAGCGGGACCGAGGTCCCCTGCGACCGGTATCCCAGGCTGGCTGCCAGGCTTCCTCTCCGCATCATCTGCAGGCAGGCGGCCGTCTCAATTATTCCGGCTGCGCCGAGGGTATGTCCCCAGTACCCTTTTAAACTGTTCAGCGGTATATGCTCCAGGCCGAGGCGTCCGAATGCGATGGATTCCATTTCGTCATTAAAATTCGTGCCGGTCCCGTGCGCATTGATGTAGCCAATCTCGCGGCGGTCGATCCCGGCTTTCCCGATCGCTTTCGAAACGGCCCTTACCAGGCCTTCGCCGGTCCTGGACGGCCCGGAGATATGGTTGGCATCATTGGCGCCTGCGCCTCCCCGGTAGAGGAAAGGCTCCCCGGCAAATGAAGATTTCTCTGCCGACAGCACCAGGGCGCCGCCCGCTTCTCCCAGCGAAACGCCTTTCCGGTCCCGGTCGAAAGGCCGGCATGGCTCGTCGCTTACCGCGTACAGCGACTGGAAACCATACAAAACAAAATCCGAGACCACGTCACTGCCTGCCACCACAACGTGCCTGTAAAGTCCTGCTTTCAGCAAACGGGCGGCCGTATTGACAGCCACCACTCCGGAAATACAGGCATTTGAGATGACCAGCGGACGGTGACGAAGAAAAAACCGGCTTCCCAGGCGGGAAACGGCAGGCTGAAAAGGGTCGGCGATGTTGTCGGCGATCCCGCCTTTGGTAGAGCTGATCACCAGCAGCGTGTCTTCAGACGACAGCAGCGACGGATCCCATTGCTCCATGACCGCGCTCAGGCTTTGTTCCAGCAGCTGCTCAAACTTTCCTTTTAAAGGCATCCCCGGCACGACAGCCGCATATACATCGCTCTCTTTCCATCCGCCCCGTTTTTGAAGGGTGATGCCGGAATGCCCGGCAAGCACCCGGTCCATATTGGATGCAGCCGTCTGGCCCAGGGGCGAAACAATTGCTTCCGCGCCGATGTAAACCGAAATGCCCATCAATAGAGCTGATGCGCCTCTTTCCACGCCTGGTAAAAAGGAGGAGCCAGTAGCTCGAGCTCTCGGGTTTTCTGGGATATAAAAACCTGGGTAGTAGTGCCGACAGCGGCTACCTCGTTCATTTCCAGGTTGATCACTTTGTAGTTGAATACAATTTTTGCCGTCCGTACAGGCACGTATTCAGTGAGCACTTTTATTCTCTGTCCGTAGAAGACGGAAGCCTTGAAATCAAGCGACGAGTGCACGATAGGAATAAAAAAACCATGTCCGGCGACCTTCAGGTACGGAATATCGAAATCTCTCCCGAACTGCTCTCTGCCGTCTTCGAAATATTTAAGATAGTTTCCGTGCCATACCACACCCATTGCGTCCGTCTCGCTGAAACGGATATCGATCTCTATTTCAGAAACCAGTTTCTTCGTTACTTCAGTCATCATTCAGATCACCAGCTTAATTTCACCTTCCAGGAGTTTTTCATCACCGCGATAACAAGCTCCATGCACCATCACCACGGGGTCCAGCCGGTGCAGAACCGTTACATGGGTAGTGATCGTATCGCCTGCTGCCGGCAAAGCGCTTACTTCTACCCTCGAAATCGCACCGATATAGCCCACTTTGGGCTCCTGTCCGCTCTCTCTTCCGAGATATCCGAAACCCGCTGCGGCGCTTTGCGCTATATTTTCGAGAAGCCCTGATTCCATAAAACGCCCGTTTTTCAGCAGCATGTTCTCCGCCCCGATGGTCAGCCTGGTCACAAACAGCGAATCCGACGCGCTTACAAGCGCTCCTACCTGTATAAACGGCTCCCGGTGCGGGATCAGGGACAGGATATCGTCGTCAGGCTTTGATCTCATCACTAAAATACGGGAAATAATTAAACCATTGCTCCGGCGTCTGCCTTACCCGCTTCTCAAGCTCTTTTACAAATGCAGCGGCGACCTCCGCCGGCGACACAGGCTCATCGATCGGCATCGTCGCACTGAGATGGTATACAAAATTGCTTTTTTTAACTCCGAATACAAAAGTAACCGGAGAATTGAATTTAGAAGCGATCAGGAAAGGGCCCAGGGGAAAAGAAGCCTTCCTGCCCAAAAAAGGCAGCTCAATGCTTTTGGATCCCTCGATAAACCGGTCGGCATGTATAGCCACAAATTCATTATTCTTCAGGGCGCTGTTGATCTTGACAACATGCGACAGGTCGTCTTTTATCGCGATGATCCTGAACTGCGGGCCGCCGGTCTTCTGGTTGAGATAGTCCTTGATCTCCTCTACTTCCGAATCGAGCATCACGACGTTGATGGTCGGGGTGATACGTCCTTTTAATAAATTACCCGCAGTCTCCCAGTTACCCAGGTGAGCGCTCAGGAGGATCCCGCCGCGCCCCAGTTCGCGCATGGCGATGAGGTAGTCCTCATGCTCGAAAGATAAGGCAAAAAGGTCCTGCTTCCCGACCAGGAAGGCCATCCGGTCTATCAGCGTCTGCGCAAAACGGTAAAAATTGAGGTAGATCAGGCGTGGAACGTCAAAGCCCGACACATCAAGGCCCTGCCTGTAAAACTGGCCTAAAGCCCTCCTGGCGTCGCCTGCAAACAGAAAAAAATAGAAGGATATGAACCGGATCAGCAGGTAGACAAAACGAATAGGTGTGCGGCGTACACAAAACAGCAGAATCCGGTACCCCAGGAGCGTGCCTTTGGTTTTGCCATCCCATTTGCTCATGCCCTTACAGCGTAGGATCTACGGCTAGCGGTGCAAGTCTGGATGCCACAAATTGATAGAAATCGTTAAAAGTCACAATAGACTTAAAATCCTCGCCCGTGACTTTAACATTAAAATTCTCCTCGATCAAAACTACCAGGTCAACGTAATCAAGGCTATCCAGGTCTAAAGTGGCTTTCAGGTCACTCCCGGGTTGAATCAATTCCTTATCTACCTCAAACTCCTCAGACAAAAAATCTTTGGTAGTAGCAATTATTTCCTCAATGCTCATATTCAATAGTGGCAAATTATTTGCATCCAAAAATACGTAAATTTGTTTATTTCCTTGCAACTGACTTTTGATTTTGACGCATCCAGCCGTTCCTGCTCATGACCATACCTGATAAAATAACGACAGTCCCCGCGCCCGGCGGTAACCCCGGAACCGCGTCATCCGATCACTCCGGACGCCTTTCCCGTAAAACCGGCGGGAGGCCCGCTCCACTTTAGCAAAACCCAAAGTCCGGCGCTTTATCTTTTCCACTATATTTGAAAAATATTATAGAATAAGTTCGAAATTATAGTAGAACTCATTCGGCAAACCGGGACATACCATGAGAAAAATAATATTTTTTGCGATTTTTATTGCTTTTGCAACGTTTTGCCGCGCTCAGGATGTTTCCCTTTTTGACGGTCATACGCTAAAGGGCTGGAAAGTTTCCGACCCGGCCTATGCTCATCTCTGGAAGGTGGAGAATAATCTCATCACGGGCGGCGACGGTGCCGGGAAAATCCCGGTAAACAGCTACCTGGTTACGGAAAAAGCCTATAAAAATTTCGAATTCAGGTGCCTTTTCAGGCTAACGGGCGACCCTTCCACAGGCATGATCAACAGCGGGATCCAATACAGGTCGGAGGTAAAAAACAAGGACATGATCGGCTACCAGGCAGACATCGGCGATGGCTATTGGGGCGACATTTACGATGAGCACCGCAGGGGAAAGCTGGTATCGGGCGAAACCGGGATTTTGAAAGAAACCCTTAATCCGGGCGGCTGGAACTCCTATATCATCAGATGTACGGGAGCCCGTCACCAGTTATATATCAACGGGATCAAAACAGCCGATTACCTGGAAAAAGACAATAGCATCCTTCAGCAGGGCGTTTTCGGCATACAGATCCATAGCGGCGGAAATGCTCAGATCTTCCTGAAAAATATCGAAATTGAAGAATTACCCGAATAAGTACTTAAAACACGCCATTACATCCTTATTTACCTGGAAAATTCATGCACATTCCTCCTGAAAAAGCGGCCGGTGTCATCATGATCGGTTGTTTCGATACCAAAGCCGAAGTCTTTGCAGTCCTGTACGAAGAACTTCGCAGCCTGGGAAGAAAAGTCATTACCATCAATACAGGCATCCTCGGCTCGACCGACCTGTTCCCGGTCAGCTACGAAAACCGGGAGGTGATGTCGCTTGCGGGGCGTGACCTGGGGGAAATAGCGGTTGCTCAGAACCGGAATGAGGCCGTTGAGCTGATGGCCCGGGGAGCCGGAATCCTCCTGCAGGATCTTGTCACCGGGAACGCCGAAATCGGCGGGATTGTAGGTATGGGCGGCGGCGGCGGCTCATATATCATCCTGAAGGCGATGGGGAGGGTTCCGTTCGGGATTCCCAAAGTCTGCATTTCAACCCTCGCAACCAAAGATGTAACCCATCTTGTCGGCATCAGGGACATTATGCTGGTACCCTCCATCGTCGATGTGGCCGGGGTAAACAGTATTATATCTGCCATTGTAAAGCAGACTGCGCTGGCTGTTGACGGGATGGCCGGAAGATTGACCGCACGTGCCGGGAACAAAAAGAGGATCGCCATCAGCATGTTCGGGAACACCACAAAATGTGTCGACACATGCACCCGCCTGCTCACCGAAAAAGGTTATGAAGTTTATCCTTTTCACGCTAACGGAAGCGGCGGCAAGGCAATGGAAGAGCTGATCCGCGGCCGGTATTTCGACGGCGTGCTGGATATTACGACAACTGAACTTGCCGACGATCTTTGCGGGGGAATATGCAGCGCCGGTCCGGACAGGCTCACGGCGGCGGCCGAAGCGGGTATCCCCCAGGTGGTGGTTCCGGGCTGCCTCGACATGGTCAACTTTGGAGCGCCGGAGACCATCCCCAACCGTTACCAGGACCGTATATTCTACAACTGGTCGCCTGACGTCACGCTTATGCGTACCAATTTTACGGAAAACATGGAGCTCGGCAACAGGCTGTCCGACAAGGTATTGCAGAGCACCGGACCTGTTTCCGTGGCGCTCCCGCTGAAAGGCATTTCGGAGATCGACCGCGAGGGCAGCAGCTTTTACAACGAACGATCGGACAAAAAGCTGTTCGATACCATTCAGCAGAAGCTTACAGGCAGGATACAGGTCACAACGCTGCCCTGTCATATCAACGACCAGGAGTTTGCCGAGGCGGTCGTAGCGGAAATAATAAAAATGCTTCAGGACACAGACAGACCGGACGCCTTAAATCTGTAATATAAAACTGTACACTCTGCGACAGGTTTAGCAGCGCCGCCGAAGCCAGCGCCTGAAATTGCATCATTAGATTTTATATCCCGGTGTCTTTATTATAACAAATCTTCTTGTCATATAGACACTTATAATCGATGGACTTTCTGCTTTCGAATCATATCCGGCGCCCGGCGGTCTGCGGCTGGCTCTTTTTTAATTTGATCTGGTTTTCCCTACCCGTAAATGCTGCTTTCGCTGTTGTTCCGGATACATCGAAAGTCACCAGAGCCTTTGTCCTCGAAAGCACAATGCTTGGCTACTTCAGGAAAGACGGCACGAGAAATCCCGTTTTAAAGGCAAACAGAGGCGATAAGGTCCGGATCACCATCATAAACGGCGAGCTGATGCCGCACGACATCGCGCTGGAGAAGCTGGCGATACAAAGTAAAACGGTGCTTGAGAAAGGAGATTCCGCGGTCATCGAGTTCCGCGCTGAAGCCGACGACATCTACTACTGTACCATACCCGGGCACCGGATCGCCGGTATGACCGGCAGGCTTGTGATCGTGGAAGGTCCCATAGAGGCGGCAGGCGAAATCGCAGGAGAGGTCCCGCAAAAGGACGGAAGGCGGCTTAACCTTAATTTCGAAACAGGCGATCTGACAGACTGGACTGTAGATGACAGCGGGTTTCAGCCTCTGCTGATCGGGGAAGAATCATTGGCGTATGATGAAAAAGACGTCTCCGTGGGCATCGGAGGCAACTTTACGCTGACTACCGGGGGCACGAAAAGCTATAAAAATACCGGGTCGCTTACCTCGGTTCCTTTCCGGGTCACGCATCCTTTCGCTTCTTTCCGGGTGTCGGGCGGGGCGCTGGAGGATACCCGCATCGAGTTGATCGAAGCTTCGGCATCCCGGCCTTTTTTCAGCATTACAGGTTCGGGACGGTTCCCTTTGCAACCCGTCGTCGTGGACCTGAGCAGGCAGCTTGGCAAAGAGATCCGCATCAGGATAGTCGACAATGAAACGGGCATTTCCACTATTCCCTATATCAAGGACGATAAAACGGCCCATATCAACTTCGATGATTTCCTCTTTCATGCTGTCAGGCCTTCGTTCGAAAACGAGCTCAAAAAGGAAGATATCATTACGCTTCCGCCCCTGGATATCATTAAATATGCCGGTCTTTCAGGGAAAGAGGCTGCCGCGGGCATGACCGTACCCGAGGGATTTAAAGTTACGCTGGCTGCGGCAGAACCCGAGATTGTAAGGCCTATCAGCTTTACGATCGACGCCAGGAACCGGCTTTGGGTAGCAGAAGCGCATACGTACCCGGTCAGGGCAAAGGAAGGTGAAGGAAAGGACCGCATCCTGATCTTCGAGGATACTGACGGCGACGGAAGCCTCGACAGCCGGAAGGTATTTATGGAGGGACTGAACCTGGTCAGCGGCATCGAGCTGGGTATGGGCGGGTTGTGGATCGGCGCCGCTCCCCAGCTGCTTTTTGTACCGGTCGACTTCGAAAAAGACAAGCCTGCCGGCCCTCCCCGGGTGCTGCTTGACGGCTGGGGATACCAGGATACGCACGAGACGCTGAATAACCTGCGCTGGGGGCCGGATGGGTGGCTCTACGGCGTGCATGGCGTATTTACCCATTCGAAAGTAGGGAAGCCCGGAACGCCCGATGAAAAACGCATTCCCCTGAACGCCTGCGTCTGGAGGTACCATCCGACGGAGCATCAGTTTGAAATATTTTCAGAGGGTACCAGCAACCCGTGGGGTATCGACTTCAATGATTACGGCCACGCATTCATCACCGCCTGTGTGATCCCGCACCTTTACCATGTTATACAGGGCGCGCGCTACCAGCGGCAGGCAGGCAAACACTTTAACGAATATACCTACGACGACATCAGGACCATTGCAGATCATGTGCACTGGGTGGGCGACAGGGGACCCCATGCCGGCAATTTCCGTTCAGCCGCGAAAGGCGGCGGACACGCTCATTCCGGCGCGATGGTATACCTGGGTGGCTCCTGGCCGGAGGCCTACCGGAACCAGCTTTTCGTCAATAACATCAACGGGGCGCGGCTTAACGTCGACTATCCCGAAAGAACAGGAACAGGGTATGTTGGAAAGCACAGGCCCGATTTTATCGAAATGAACGACAGCTGGTCCCAATGGCTGAACATGAAGTACGATGCAGGCGGGTCGGTCTACGCGATCGACTGGTATGACAAGAACCAATGCCACAGCCCCAACCCCGATGTGCACGATAAGACGCTGGGCCGGATCTTCAGGATTACGCACCGGAACGACCGGTGGAGAAAAGTGAATTTATATGCGTCGGACAATAGCGAGCTGATCGCCAACCTGCTGAACCCGAATGAATGGTATGTAAGGCAATCGAAGCTGATCCTCCAGGAAAGGGGGTTATCCCGGAAAGATGTAAAGGCCCTGAAAAAGATCCTTAATGAAAACCCGGACGTCACGCGGAAGCTGAGGGCCTTGTGGACGCTGCATGCCGCGGGAAGCCTGAAGGAAAAAGATTACCTCAGGCTGCTGCCCCACGACGAAGCTTATATCAGGAGCTGGTCGGTACAGCTGGCTACCGAGCATTTCAGCAGCTCTGAAGCCTTGCTGAAAGCCCTGGACAAGCTTTCGGAAAATGAGACGTCGCCGGTAGTGAGGCTCTACCTGGCGTCTGCCCTGCAGCGGCTGCCGGTCGGATCCCGCTGGGAAATGCTCGAAAACCTCCTTCCTGTAGCCGGGGATGCGGGCGACCACAACCAACCCCTGATGCTCTGGTATGCATTGGAGCCTGCCGTTGCCGCAGACCCGGAAAGGGCAGCCCGCCTGGCCTTAAAGGCCGCTCCGGCCAATATACTGCCGTTTGTGATCCGGAGGTTAGGCGCCGTAAAAAATGATGTATCAAAAAAAGCGCTGCAGGATCTCAGGACTGCGTTAACCGCCCACGGACATAAATATCACCCGGAGCTGGAGCTGATCAAAACGGCGCTGGAGTAGCACCACGGCTCAATCAGCCAGCCATCCTACTCGTGAAGCCATTTCATATGCTCGAGCTTGATTTCCTCTTTATCGAGCGTAAGGAATTCCTCCCAGAAAGGGTCGGCAGGCAGGCCGGCGCGGCAAAGCAGGGGCTCCTTCCTGACGGGATGTTCAAAAAACAACCGCCGAGCGTGAAGGTTGATGTTATTGCCCGGATTGAATTTACCGTAGCCGTATTTTACATCGCCCCGTATAGGGCAGCCCATTCTCGACAGCTGAACCCTGATCTGGTGAGGACGCCCGGTAACCGGAGAAACTTCCAGTAGATGGAATTTGTTTATCTCACCCAGCCAGCGATAGCTGAGCTCAGCCTTCTGGCTGTCCGGCACCTCGCTGTCGTAGGCCGTTACCTGGTTTCTTTTTTCGTCTTTTACCAGCCAGTGTACCAGCTTTCCCTCTTTCTCATCGGGTTTTCTGCCCACAACAGCCCAGTAGGTTTTCTGGATTTCCCGCTTGCGGAATAGAGCCGTCATCCTTTCCAGGGCTTTGGTGGTACGGGCAAACACAACCAGCCCGCTTACGGGGCGGTCGAGCCGGTGCGCCGGGCTCAGGAAAACTTCGCCCGGCTTGTTGTATTTTACTTTTATATAGGCTTTAAGCAATTCAACAAGGCTTTTGTCGCCTGTGCTGTCTCCCTGTACCAGTACCCCCGCACTCTTATTGACTATCAGTAAATGATTATCTTCGTAAACTACCTGATACGGTTTTTCCCTGCGCATTTATTCCTAAACTTAAATATTCAAAAAAGGAAGATTGCCGGTCCGTTCTTCCCTGACCGGTGCAAAGTTAACTCATAATTTACAACCTGCCCCGTTTTTCAGCAAACCACCGTGCTACCGCTTCGGCGTCCAGCGCATTAAAGGTGTTTCTCCTGGTCAGGCCGCCCTTCCTGGCCACTTTCACTCCGTAGTGCATATCGAGATAGCCGGCCGTTTCGTGAGCGTCGGGATTGATGCTGAGCATCACTCCCTTTTCCACGCAGTACTGTATCCACCGCCAGTCCAGGTCAAGCCGCCAGGGGCTGGCGTTTATTTCGACGATGACGTGATGCTCGGCGCAGGCGTCTATAATCACCTTGTGATCCACCGGGTAACCGGCGCGGGAAAGCAGCAGGCGGCCTGTAGGGTGCCCCAGTATGGTGGTATACGGATTGGCTATCGCCTTCAGCAGCCTGTCCATCGCCTTATCCTGCGACATGGTAAGGTTGCTGTGTATCGATGCGACGACAAAGTCGAACCCGGCAAGCACATGATCGGGGTAATCCAGCGAGCCGTCGCCCAGGATGTCCGATTCTATTCCTTTGAATATCCTGAAAGGCTTTTCTTCCCCTTCGGCGGCATAGCGGGCATTCAGCCGGTCGATCTCCTGCCATTGCAGCAAAACACGGTCGGC